>WNDX01000179.1 GCA_009914615.1 Herbaspirillum frisingense | reverse complement strand
TGAGTGACCACAATTCATCGTCGACAAGTTCTTTAGGCATCGCATCCCGTCAGGAAAAACAAGACAGGAAGTTAACATCAAGTCGGGGAAGTTAACAGCCCCGAAATTTAATTTTGCAACAGCCTCTTAGCGTTTCGGCGACAGATCGGCCAGTTCGCGCGCGATGAAATCGACGAAGCTGCGGATGCGGTTGGACATCTGGTGGCGCTGCGAATACACCGCAAAGATGTCGGCATTGGGCGTCTGCCAGCCCGGCAGCACCTGCACCAGGCGGCCGTCTTCCAGGTAGGGGCGGATGTCCCATTCGGCGCGCATCAGGATGCCGTGGCCATCCAATGCCCATTTGACGGCGATTTCGCCGTCGTTGGTGGTGAGGTTGCCGCGGATTTTCACGGTCTCGGTCTTGCGCGCCGCGCCTGAACCGGCGGACAGGCGCCACACGCCGTAGGCTTCGTCGCCCTGGCGGATGCCGATGCAATTGTGCTTGGTCAGGTCGTGCGGCGTTACCGGCGTGCCGCGCTTGTTCAGATAACCGGGCGCGGCGCACAGCAGGCGCGCGTTGGCGGCCAGGCGGCGCGCCACCACCCGGGTATCGGGCAGTTCGCCGAAGCGGATGCAGACGTCGAAGCTGTCGTCGGTCAGCGGCGGCATGACCGATAGCTGCAACTGCACCGAGACCTGCGGATGCTCGCCGACGAACTTGGAGATGACCGGCGCCACATGGCTGCGGCCGAAGCCCAGCGTGGCGTTGACCCGCAGCAGGCCTTCCGGGCGGCGCTTGGAGCTGCCCAGCAGTTCCGACAATTCATCGATCTCATCCAGGATGCGACGCGCATGTTCCAGATAGAGCTCGCCCTCGGGCGTGAGCATCATGCGGCGCGTGGTGCGGTTGACCAGCGGCACGCCGGCGCGGCTTTCCATCTGCGTCAGGTGCTTGCTGACCGCCGCCGTGGTCAGCCCCAGTTCGCGCGCCGCGGCCGACAGGCTGCCGGCCATGGCCAGCACCGAGAAGAAGCGCAGATCGGAAGGGAGGACGGTGTCCTGCATCGCTTGATCTTTGAATTCAAGTTAAGAATGCTTTAAGTCTAGCACCGGTTCTTATCGTCGGATGTGGGTAAAGTGCCCCATACCCGACCATTTTATGAAAGACCGGAGACATGAAGACATATCGCATCGCCACCATCCCGGGCGACGGCATCGGTAAGGAAGTCGTTCCCGCCGGCCGCAAGCTGCTGGAGGCGCTGGCCGCGACCAGCCGCACGTTCGCGTTCGAATTCGAGGATTTTGACTGGGGCGGCGACCATTACCGCAAGACCGGCGCCATGATGCCGGCCGACGGCCTGGACGCGCTGCGCGGCAAGGACGCGATCCTGTTCGGTTCGGCCGGCGATCCGCACATCCCCGACCACATCACGCTGTGGGGCCTGCGCCTGAAGATCTGCCAGGGCTTCGACCAATATGCCAACGTGCGCCCGACGCGCATCTTGCCGGGCATCGACGCGCCGCTCAAGCGCTGCAAGCAGGAAGACCTGAACTGGGTCATCGTGCGCGAGAACTCCGAGGGCGAATATGCCGGCGTGGGCGGCCGCGTGCACCAGGGCCATCCGATCGAGGCGGCGACCGACGTATCGATGATGACCCGCGCCGGCGTCGAGCGCATCATGCGCTTTGCCTTCAAGCTGGCGCAGTCGCGTCCGCGCAAGCTGCTGACCGTGATCACCAAGAGCAATGCCCAGCGCCACGCGATGGTGATGTGGGACGAGATCGCCCTGCAGATTGCCAAGGAATTCCCGGACGTGAAGTGGGACAAGGAACTGGTCGATGCCGCCACCGCGCGCATGGTCAACCGTCCCGCCACGCTGGACACCATCGTCGCCACCAACCTGCACGCCGACATCCTGTCCGACCTGGCGGCGGCGCTGGCCGGCAGCCTGGGCATCGCGCCCACCGGCAACATCGATCCCGAACGCCGCTATCCGTCCATGTTCGAACCCATCCACGGCTCGGCCTTCGACATCATGGGCAAGGGCCTGGCCAACCCGGTCGGCACCTTCTGGTCGGTCGTGATGATGCTGGAACACCTGGGCGAACACGAAGCGGCGGCGCAGGTGATGCAGGCGGTGGAAGCCGTCACCGCCGACCAGTCGCTGCACACCGGCGACCTGGGCGGCAGCGCCACCACCGCGCAGGTGACTGACGCCGTGTGCGCCTTGGTGAAAAAGGCGGCGCAGGTGCAGAAGGCGGCCTGAGTCCGAACCTGCCATCCGGCGCGCGTGCTGAACCTGCTGATTCCGACGTGCCGGCCGATGGCTTGCACGACATCGCGTCCGGCCCGACGGTGGCCGATCCCATCAGCTGCGCACATGCGCAGGCCATCGTCGATGCCACGGCATCGTGCCGCCGCCACGGGCGCGCGCCAAGGCGAGGCGTCGGCCTGTTCTGGTTGACGCCGGACGTCAGGCGGCCGCCACTGCGGTCTCCAGTTCCTTGCCGCGTGTCTCGGGCAGGATCAGGCAGGCGACGATCACCAGCCCATAACAGGCTGCCGCGATCCAGCCGATAGTCTGGCCCAGCGGCATGCTGTTGCTGAGATAACCGACCAGCGCCGGGCAGATCGCGCCGATGGCGCGGCCGAAGTTGTAGCAGAAGCCCTGGCCGGAACCGCGTACGTCGCTGGGGAACAGCTCCGACAGATAGGCGCCCATGCCGGCGAAGATGCCGGAAAGGAAGAAGCCCAGCACGAAGCCCAGCACCAGCATCCAGCCATCGGTGATCAGCAGCTGCGTATAACCCAGCACCAGCAGCATGCCCATGGCGGCGAAGAACGCGAAGCAGCGGCGGCGGCCGATGGCGTCGGAGAGCCAGGCGCTGGTCAGGTAGCCGCAGAAGGAGCCGCCGATCAGCACCAGCAGATAGGTGCTGGTGCCCAGCACCGACAGATGGCGCTCGGTCTTGAGGAAGGTGGGGAGCCAGGTGGTCACCGAATAATAGGCGCCCTGCATGCCGGTGGCGAGCAGGCTGGCCAGGATGGTCGTGCGCAGCAGGTCGCGGTGGAAGATGCGCAGGAAATTGCCGCGCTGTCCGCTGGCGCGCATCTGCGCCCGCGCGGCCAGATAGATCGGCGGTTCGCTGATGGCGCGGCGGATGTAGAGCGTCAGCAGGGCCGGCAGCACGCCGATCCAGAACAGCACCTTCCACGCCGTCTCCGGCGGCAGCACCGCATACACGCCCCAGAAGGCCAGCGCCGAGGCTGCCCAGCCCACCGCCCAACTGCTCTGCACCAGTCCGGAGGCCTTCCCGCGATGACGCGCGGCGATGGTTTCGGCGATCAGCACCGAGCCGACCGCCCATTCACCGCCCATACCGAAGCCTTGCATGGCGCGGGTAAAGAAGAGCTGGCCGAAGGAAGTGGTGAAACCGGAAAGAAATGTGAAGAAGGCAAACCACAGCACCGTCCATTGCAGCACCCGCACGCGTCCGTAGCGATCGGCCAGGATGCCGGCCAGCCAGCCGCCCACGGCCGAGGTCAGGAGCGCGCCGGTGGCGATGTAGCCGGCCTCGGCCTTGCTCATGCCCCAGGCCGCCAGCAGCGTGGGAATGAGGAAGGTATAGATCATGTAATCGAAGCCATCCACCGCGTAGCCGGTGAAGGTTGCCGCGAGCGTGCGCCGCTCGGATGTCGTTGTTTCTTGCAGCCACATGATGATCCCCGGAATGAAAGTTAGTCAGCCACTGACGTGCGCCATCCCTGGCCGTCAACGCGATGCATCGATGGCCGGACATGGAAGAATCCGATGTTTCCCGAAGCACGGGCGGGCCCGTGCAGGCGTTTGCTAGAGCTCGCTGTTGAGCTTGTCGGTCACCAGCATGTAGCCTGGCGCGTGGGTGATGCAGAATTCGGGCCGGGCCGCGACGATGGCGGCCTGGGGCGTGACGCCGCAAGCCCAGAACACCGGCAGTTCGTCGTCGTGGACGGCGACGGCGTCGCCATAGTCGGGGCGGCCGATATCGGCGATGCCGATCAGGCGCGGGTCGCCGATATGGATCGGCGCCCCATGTACCTGTGGCGTGCGGGCCGTGATCTGCACGGCGCGGATCGCATCGGCCGCTTTCATCGGGCGCATCGAGACCACGGTGGGGCCGGCAAAGACGCCGACGCCGCGTGTCGGGATGTTGGTGCGGTACATCGCCACATTGCGGCCCTCGCTGACGTGGCGCAGTGAAATGCCCGCGGCCAGCAGCGCGTGTTCGAAGGAGAAGGAACAGCCCAGCGCGAAGGTCACCAGATCGTCGCGCCAGCAGGCGCGCAGGTCGTTGACCTCGGCCACGCGTTCGCCGTGGCGCCAGAGATGGTAGCGCGGCACGTCGGTGCGCACGTCCAGGTCCAGCCCCAGCGCCGGCAGCGCCGGCGAGCCCGGTTCGGACACCGCCAGCAGCGGGCAGGGCATCGGATTGAGTTCGCAGTAGCGGCGGAAATCGTCGGCCAGCGCGGCGGGAAGGATCGCCAGGTTGACCTGCACATGGGCGCTGGCCACGCCGCTGGTGTGGCCGGTGAAGCCGTCGTGGCGCGCCGCCAGGCGCACCTCCAGGGCGCTGGAATCGGCCGACAGGGAAGCGCGGCCTTGGGTGAGAACAGCGTCTGGCATCTCGGTCTCCTGTGCGTCGCGCCTGCTGCGGCGCGGGCTTTGTGAATGGAATGGAACCGATGGTAGGAGCGCGTGGCGCCAGCGTCCAACAAAAAATTTATATCTTTTATTATCGATTTATTCGATGACGACAGCGGAAATTCCTTTGTAGCGATTTCCGTGCCAGGAAAATGCCGGGCGTCTTCCACGACCCGCGCCGGCATGGTGCGATGGTGATCATTCGGGGCGGACGCGGCGCTTGCCAGGAGTGCGTCGGGCATAGGCCAGCGCCGAATCGAGCACCAGTTCGGCCAGGCTGGAACTGGGATCCTCGCGATAACTGGCGTGGATCTGCAGCGGCGGCAACGTGGCTTCGCAGCGCAGAATGCGCAGCGGCAGGCGTCGCGCCAGTTCGCGCACCGAGGCCTTGGGCAGCGTGGCTACGCCGAAGCCGCCCTCTACCAGCTGCACCATGGCCGAGATCGAAGAGATCGCGTGCACGCGGGGCGCGGGCAGGCCGGATTCCTGGAGCAACTGCAGCAGGCCCTGGTGCGGCTGCGAGCCGCGCTGGAAGGTGATCAGGTCGTGTTCGGCCAGTTCCGCCAGGCGGTAGGTCTTCGCGCCATGCGTATCGCGATGGCCGACGAAGACCATCTCCATCGGCGTCATGATGCGCGAGCAGACCGCCGTATCGCTGCCGACGATGGAGGTGAAGACCAGATCCTGGGCGCCGCGCCGGATCTGTTCCATCAGCACCGGTGACGTTTCGACGGTGAGCTCCAGCGCGAAATCGGGATACTGGCTGCGGATCTCCTGCAGCCATCCGGGCAGCCAGCTATGCACCACCGACTCGATGCTGCCGATGCGCAGCGCCATCGGACCGGCCATGCCGCCGCCCAGTTCCTGTTTGATCTGGCGCTGCAGGGACAGCAGCTTTTCGGCCAGCAGCTGGAAACGCTGGCCGGCGACGGTCAGGCGGAACTGCTTCTCGCGCCGGTCCAGCAGAACCACGCCCAGTTCTTCTTCCAGCGAAGCGATGCGGCTGGACATGGTGGATTGGGTGATGTGCAGTTTCTCCGCGGCGCGGGTGATGCTCTTGAGCGAGACGGCCCAGTGGAAGGCCTCTACGAAGCGCAGGTTCATGGATGGAGTCGGTACGGTTGGCGGTCAGGATCGCCGCCTAGGCTAACAGAAGCGGCGGCCGGACAACACTGTGGGCGCCGCGCCGTCGATGCACGCATCTGTGCGCCGCCAGTTTTCTTGCGCAGCGCAGCAGCAATTCCCATGGCTTGACACTTCCCTGCCGGATACCTATCCTCCTCAGCCATTGGTCTTACCTTTCCGGCGCCGCGCCGGAGGCCAGCAAGATGTTGCCTGCAAGGCAATGATTCATCCCCGACCCTTAGGTACTCAGCCCGACAGCATGTCTTTTGACCCCATCGTCCAGAAATCGATTTCCGAGCAAGTCGCCCAGCGCTTGCTGACCATGATCCGCAGCGGCTTGCTGAAACCCGACCAGCAACTGCCGCCCGAGCGCGAGCTGGCGGCCATGCTGGGCGTGGGCCGCCCGGCCGTGCGCGAGGCGATCCGCGGCCTGGCGCTGTTGGGCCTGCTGCGCATCCGCCAGGGCGAGGGTACCTTCGTCAGTTCGCTGGAAACGCGCGAGCTGCTGGAGCCGCTGGAGATGATCATCGATCTCAACGCCGGCACGCTGGAGTCGCTGTTCGACGCGCGCCTGATCATCGAGACCGGCGTCGCCGCGCTGGCCGCCGTGCATATCGACGACGCCGAGCTGGAGCGCCTGGTGCGCAACGTCGAGGACGAGGAGCGCCTGTTGTCCGACCCGGCCGCCTTTGCCGCCGCCGACGTCGAGTTCCATGAGGCCATCATCGAGGCCTGCGACAATCCTTTCCTGCAAAGCATCGCCGGCAGCCTCTACATGTTGGGCAAGAAAAGCCGCACCATCACTTCGCGCATCCCGGCCACGCTGGAGCGCAGCTTGCAAGACCACCGCGAGATCCTCGCCGCGCTCAAGGCGCGCGACCCGCAAAAAGCGTCCGACGCCATGCGCAACCACCTGCTTCACGTGCGCGACGCCTATCGCGGCGCCGCCGGCAGCAAGGACGAATCGGTCCACGACTGATTTCTCTTCACGCGCCGCCATTGCCGCAAGCGCGGCTCTCCACAATGGCGGCGTGGCAGCAACGTCGCGGCGCTGCGCCGCGATGCCCTCGACAGAACAAGCGATACCGGCAGGGCGCGCAGGGCCGTCCTCTACAAGCCGGACCATGAACGATCAACCGATTCATCAATTCAGGAGAACAGCATGCTAGATCTGGCTGGAAAAGTCGTCTTCATCACCGGCGCGAGCACCGGCATTGGCGCCGCCGCCGCCCGCGCCTTCGGCGCCCGCGGCGCACACGTCGTGGTGCACTACAACAGCTCGGCCAAGGAAGCCGAACTGGTCGCCGCCGACGTGCGCGAAACCGGCAGCAAGGCCATCACCATCGGCGCCGACGTGCGCGACAGCAACGCCATCAACCAGGCCGTGGCCAGCGCGGTCGAACAACTGGGCCGCATCGACGTCCTGATCAACAACGCCGGCAGCCTGGTCAAGCGCGAGCCGCTGGAAAAGGTCACCGACGAACTGTTCGACGACATCATCGCCATCAATTCGCGCTCGGTGGTCGCCTTCACGCGCGCCGTGATCCCCGTCATGCGCAAGCAGGGCGGCGGCAACATCATCAACGTCACCTCGGTGGCCGTGCGCCACGGCGGCGGCCCCGGCGCGCTGATCTATGCAGCCTCCAAGGGCTTCGTCAGCACCATCACGCGCGGCATGGCCAAGGAACTGGTGGCCGACAAGATCCGCGTCAACGCCGTGGCCCCGGGCGTGATCGTCACGCCTTTCCACGACCGCTTCTCCACCCCGGAGCAGATGGAAGGCTTTCGCAAGACCATTCCGATGGGCCGCGTCGGCGAGCCGGACGAATGCAGCGGGGCGTTCCTTTACCTGGCGTCGGATCAGATGTCGGGGTATGTGACCGGGCAGATCATCGAGGTGAATGGTGGGCAGTACATGCCTTGATGTCGTTTCGCCTCCCTGTGGGAAAACAAAAAACGCCGCAAGGCGTTTTTTTGTTTTGGGGAGCGCCCCGGTCTTATTTGGCCGGCACGACGGGAATGAAGACCGGATCCATCCTGTTCACGTTGGGTTGCGATGCGATCCATGGGCCTTGCGGCAACAAGGAGGTGGTGACGCGGCCGCGCAAGGCCGGAACCTTGCTCTCTGCAAGGCCGATATCCTCATCGGAACGATCCTGCACGATCGGCAGCGCATCGCGGGCCGCCGCGCCATTCCCGAACCACAAGCTGCGGCCCAACAACAGCCGGGCGTGAAGATTGCCGAGATAGAGCGCCTGGCCGGCATGGAGCTCGAATTTCAATGATGCGAGTTTTCCTTGCGGAACGATCCTGGCGCCGCCGCTGGCAACCTGCCAACTTGTGATTTCGTGTTCCCCGGGCTCCAGATCCAGGATATAGAGGCGTCCGCGCCGGGTCGAGAACTCGCTGCCTTGCTTGTACAACATCAGATCAGGCGTGGACTCAAGAACCCGGTACGAGCGAGATCGCGCCAAATCCATGTAAAAGATCGCGTTGGATCTGACCTGCCCCCGGAATATCCGTACAGGTCAAAACTAGAGGTAAGGTTGCTTCTCAGCGCCCCGAAGCGGGCAAGGAGTAGCCATGAAACGATCGAGATTTAGCGAAGAGCAAATCGCCTATGCGTTGCGATTGGCCGAGGG
>WNDX01000178.1 GCA_009914615.1 Herbaspirillum frisingense | reverse complement strand
GAAAGCGTTCTCCTCCTCCAGCCGCGCCACTTCACGTTTGAGCCGTGCATGTTCGGCCAACTCCAAGCGTTGTGCCTGATCGTCCTGGTCGTGCCGCCGCGCCTGGGCGCGCCAACTGTACAGCTGGGCAGGCTGCAACCCCAGATCACGAGCCACCGTGGTTACCCCTTCTGTGGCCGCTCGCAACAGTGCCTGCTGCCTGAACTCCAGGCTGAACTCCTGCCCCTTTCTGCCTGCCTTGCTCTTGGTCATCGTCCACCTCCTATTGCGATAGTTAATCGCTTATAGGGGTGTCCGTGAAACGGGGGCAAGATCACGGCAAGTGGTCGGGACATAGCAATGAGCAAGCGGATCGGGGGACTGTTTTGGGGAGTTTTCCGGAGGGGTTGGGGATTTTTGTATTTTTGCCACATCGATCAAGGCAAGAAGCACAGATTCAACTCAAAATGCAACCATAAATATAAATAATAACTATTCTCAACTATACTCGGCGCTGGCTTAAACATTCACGACCGTCGCAACGGGGATTCCGGTCTCCGTCATCCATAGAAGAAAGAATACATGTCACTCCGCCTCACTCCGCTCGCCGCCGCACTCGCGCTGGCGTTCATCGCACCGCTCCCGATTTTCGCGCAGACCGCGCAAGGCAACGCCGTCACCGACAAGAAAGACGAACAGGCACTGCCGACGGTGACCGTCAATGCTTCCGCCGATGCGTCGGCGGATGGCTTGCCCGCGGAATACGCGGGCGGCCAGGTGGCGCGCGGCGGACGCGTCGGCATTCTCGGCAACAAGGATTTCCTGGAAACGCCGTTCAACAGCATTTCCTACTCGGCCCAGCTGATCAAGGACCAGCAAGCCAAGGGCGTCGGCGACGTGCTGCTCAACGACCCGACCATCCGCGTCACCCGCGGCTACGGCAACTATCAAGAGTCGTACATGATCCGCGGCTTCATCACCAACTCGGACGACCTGGCCTACAACGGCCTGTACGGCCTGCTGCCGCGCCAGTACGTGGCGGCGGAAATGCTTGAGCGCGTGGAAGTGTTCCGCGGCGCCAGCGCCTTCCTGAATGGCGCCACCCCGGGCGGCAATGCCATCGGCGGCACCATCAACCTGCTGCCCAAGCGCGCCACATCGGATCCGGTCACCCAATTCAGCGTCGGCATCGAATCCGGCGGCCAGACCTACGCTGCCGCCGACATCGGCCGCCGCTTCGGCCCTGAAGATCGCGTCGGCGTGCGCGTCAATGCCGTGCGTCGCGCCGGCGGCACCGCCATCGACAATGAAAACCGCGAACTGAACATGGCCACCGTCGGCGTGGACTATCGCGGCAACGGCTTCCGCCTGTCAGCCGACGTCGGCGTGCAGGAATATGACCTGACCTCCACCCGCCCCAGCGTGCGCATCGCCACCGCGCCGGCTGGCTACGTGCCGTCGGCGCCCAGCGCGTCCTCGAACTACGGTCAGAAGTGGTTCTATTCGAACGAGCGCGACGTGTTCGGCACCGTGCGCGGCGAATGGGATCTGGCGCCGGATGTGACTTCCTGGTTCGCCCTCGGCATGCGCCAGGGCACCGAGAACAACAGCCTGGCCACGCCCAACGTGAACAGCACGAATGGCAACTTCACCTCCAGCCGCTTCGACAATGCGCGCGAAGACTCGGTGTGGACCGGCGAAGTCGGCATCCGCGGCAAGTTCAACACCGGCGGCGTCAAGCACAATGTGGTGGCCAGCGCTTCCAGCTACTGGCAGGATTCGCGCAACGCCTACGCCATGGCCTTGGGCGTCGCCACTACCGGCAACCTGTATTCCCCGACCCAATCCGGCACTGCCGCCGCTAAGCTTCTTTGGCGGCAGCCTGGCCAGCCCGCAGACCACCATCAAGACGCAACTGTCGAGCCTGGCGCTGGCCGATACCCTGTCGGTGCTGGATGATCGTCTTCAAGTCACCCTGGGCGGACGCTACCAGCGCCTGAAGACCATCAACTACGACTACAACACCCACCTGCAAGGCGATTACTACAATGACGGCACCGTTACCCCGGTGGCCGGCATCGTCTATCGCCTGACCAAGGAAGTGTCGGTCTACGGCAACTACATCGAAGGCCTGCAGCCGGGCACCAAGGTGTCGGACACCACGGCCACCAACTTCGGTTCGATGCTGGCGCCGTACAAGTCCAAGCAGAAGGAAATCGGCGTCAAGTACGATGCCGGCAAGATCGGTTTCACCGTCGCCGCATTCACCATCGAGAAACCGAACGTCATCAAGGAAGGCCCGGCCACGACCCCGACCTACTCCACCAGCGGCAAGCAGGAAAACCAGGGCGTGGAAATCGGCGCCTTCGGCGAACCGCTGCGCGGCCTGCGCCTGCTGGCCGGCCTGACCCTGCTGGACGCCAAGCAGAAGCGCACCCAGAACGGCACCTATGACGGCAAGGACGCCATCGGCACCGCCAAGACCATGGCCAACCTCGGCGCCGACTGGGATATCCCTGGCGTGAAGGGTCTGAGCGTGAACAGCCGCGTGATCTACACCTCCAAGCAATACGTGGATTCGGCCAACACCCAGTCGATCCCGGCGTGGACCCGCGTCGATCTGGGCGCGCGCTACCTGACCGAGATCGGCGGCAAGGTCGTCACCGTGCGCGGCGGCATCCAGAACGTCGCCAACCGCAGCTACTGGGAATCGGCCGGCGGCTCTTCCGCCCTGGGCTACCTGGTGCAAGGCGCGCCGCGCACCTTCGTCACTTCCGCCTCGGTCGATTTCTGATTTCTGATTTACAGATCACCTGGCAGTCCAAACAAAAAAGGGAAGCGCAAGCTTCCCTTTTTTATTGCCCGCTCCGCCCGCACACGGAGTTCTCAATCGTGTCCGCTCATTCGAACAACCCCGCGTAATCGATCAGCATCTCTTCAATGAACAGCTTGGCCGACAAAGGATGATCCGCAATGGCCCGGCGATCGCCCATGCCCTTGATCGCGCGCGAAATCCCGATGGCATCGACGCGATCAGCCAGACGGCCCAGCTCCTTCGCATAGCGCGGGTAGTAGCGGATCACGCCGGCCGATTTCAGCGAGAGCAGGTCATACAGCCAGCGTTGCACCCAGCCGACCAGATCGGCGGCCGGCACCTTCTGCAGCTTGTCGGCGGTACGCAAGGCGCCGTCCACGCCCGGCTGCGACAGATGGCGCAGCAGTTCGTCCAGCACCTCGCGGCTGTCGCCCTGGGCCGCTTCCAGCGCGGCCAGCGGGGCGCCGCCCTGCTCGGCCAGCCAGGCGTCGGCATCCTTGACGCCCTGCGCCTTGAGCCAGGCCAGTCCGGCTTCGTGCGTCGGGCCGATCAGGGCGAACTTGCGGCAGCGCGAGAGAATCGTCGGCAGCAGGCGATCCAGGCGGTTGGAGAGCAGCAGGAACATGGTGCCCGGCGGCGGTTCTTCCAGCGTCTTGAGCAGCGCGTTGGCGGCGGCCGTGTTGAGCGCCTCGGCCGGGTACAGCATCACCACGCGCAAGCCGGAACGGTGGGTGGAGACGTTCATGAAATCGGCCAGGGCGCGGATCTGGTCGATCTTGATTTCCTTGGAGGGCGTCTTGCTGGCCTTGGCGGTTTTCTTCTCCTCGCCGCCCTCCTCGTCCGCGATTTCGTCTTCCAGCGCCTCGGGCCGCACGCGGCGGTAGTCGGGATGGTTGGTTTGCTCGAACCAGTTGCAGGAGGCGCAGGCGCCGCAGGCGTGGGCCTCCGGCGTGGGCGATTCGCACAGCAGCGACTTGGCGAAGGCTTCGACAAAGGCGGTCTTGCCGGTGCCGGCGGCGCCGTAGAACAGCAAGGCGTGCGGCAGGCGCTCGCGCAATTGCTGCAGTTGACGCCAACTGTCGTCCTGCCAGGGCAGCAGCGCTGAAGATGGGGATGAACTCATTGCTCTGATATCACAAGGCCGCGACGATGGCGCGCAGCTCTTCCTGGATCCGGGGAATCGGGCGCGTCGAATCGATGATGCGGAAGCGCTGCGGGAACTGGGCCGCGCGGCGCAGGTATTCGGCGCGGGTGGCGGCGAAGAAATCGGCTTTTTCCTGCTCGAACTTGTCCGGCGTGCGCTCGGCGTCCAGGCGCGCGCGCGCCACTTCCAGCGGCACGTCGAACAGCAGCGTCAAATCCGGCTGCACGTGCGGGTGAACCCAGGCTTCCAGCGCGTCCAGCTTGTCCAGCGCCAGCTTGCGGCCGCCGCCTTGGTAGGCGAAGCTGGCATCGGTGAAGCGATCGGAAATCACCCAATCGCCTCGCGCCAGCGCCGGTTCGATAACTTGCGCCAGGTGTTCACGGCGTGAGGCGAACATCAGCAGCGCCTCGGTTTCCAGGTGCATTTTCTGGTGCAACAGCAGATTGCGCAGGCTTTCGCCCAGTTCGGTGCCGCCCGGTTCGCGCGTGGCGACCACGGTCAGACCGCGTTCACGCAGGAGTTCGGTGACGAAAGGAATATGCGTCGATTTGCCGGCGCCGTCGATGCCTTCGAAGGTGATGAATTTGCCTGATGCCATGAAGGAATCGCTGATAAATGAATGGAGAGGGTCAACGCTGATAGCGGTTGACGGCCTGGTTGTGCTCGGTGAGGCTGCTCGAAAAATGGCTGGTGCCATCGCCGCGCGCCACGAAGTATAAGGCCTCGGTCTTCTCCGGGTTCAGGGCCGCGGCCAGCGAGGCGGCGCCGGGCAAGGCGATCGGCGTGGGCGGCAGGCCGGCGCGGGTGTAGGTGTTATACGGCGTATCGGTCAGCAGATCGACCTTGCGGATCTTGCCCTGGTAGCGCTCGCCCATGCCGTAGATCACGGTCGGGTCGGTCTGCAGCAGCATGCCCACGCGCAGGCGGTTGGTGAACACGCCGGCCACCATGCCGCGTTCGGACTTCTGACCGGTTTCCTTCTCGACGATGGAGGCCATGGTCAGCGCCTCGTAGGGCGTGCGGTAAGGCAGCGACAGGTCGCGCCTGGTCCAGGCTTCATTGAGTTTCTTGTTCATCAGGGCGAAGGCCTGCTTGTAGATCTGCATGTCGCTGGCGCCCTTGGCGAACAGATAGGTATCGGGAAAGAACAGGCCTTCCGGATAGGTATATTCGTTGGTCAGCTTGGCCAGCACCTGCTGGTCGGTCCAGGTAATCGTGTCGTGCTTCAGCGAGGGCTGCTCGGCGATGGCGCGGCGCATCTGCTTGAAGGTCCAGCCCTCGATCACGGTCAGCGCTTCCTGCGCGAATTCGCCGCGCACCAGTTGCAGCAGCAGACGCTGCGGCGTGTAGCCGGGCTTGAGCTCATAGCTGCCGGCCTTGATGCGCGCGCCCTCGCCAGAAAGGCGGGCATACAGCGCGAACAGGTCGGGGTTGATTGGCACGCCGGCGGCGGCGATTTCCTGCGCCGCGCCGGTCACGCCGGCCCCCGGGGTGACGCTGAATGCAATGGCCTGGCCGCCGGCCGCCACGATGGGCTGCTTGGACCAATAGATCCCCGCCGCGGCCACCAAGGCCGCCAGGACGAGCAATGTCGCAAATAACTTCTTCATACCAGATGCAAAATCCCTGTTCCCCGACGCGATTTTTCGGAGATCACTATAATCGAGGCATCAATGATAATCGCTGGCACGACAGTTGCCTAATTTGCCTTGGCGGCCGGCGCATGATCAGGTGCAATTCCGACAATGTCGCGGCCATTGCACCGCCTCCGACCAACCGCTTTGTCCCGCGCCCGACCGGCGCGTCAACGCAAATACGTAAACGATTTATGACTGAACTCACCGCCTCGACCTCCGTCTGGCTGGACTTCCTCAAACAGCAAGGCGCCCAATTCGACGCCGACGGCGTCGAACTGCTGGGTTTCGGCCCCGCCTCTCCCGCGCCGGAAAGCCTGGAAAGCTTCATGGCTCCCCTGACCGGCCTGGGTCTCATCGGCGTGGCCGGCGACGACGCCGCCACTTTCCTGCACGGCCAACTCACCAATGACGTGCAGCGCCTGGACACCTCGGCCGCGCGCCTGGCCGGCTATTGCTCGCCCAAGGGACGCCTGCTGGCGAGCATGCTGATGTGGCGCAATCCCGATTACATCTTCCTGCAGTTGCCGCGCGCGCTGCAGCCCGCCATCCAGAAGCGCCTGCAGATGTTCGTGCTGCGCGCCAAGGCCAAGCTGTCCGACCAGGGCGCGAACACCGCCGTCATCGGCCTGGCCGGCCCGGCAGCGAAGAATTCGCTGACCGAATGGTTCCCGGTGCTGCCGGCCGAGCCCTACGCCAAGATCGACAATGCCAGCGGCACCCTGATCCGGGTGGCCGATTCCTCCGGCAGCGCGCGCTATCAATGGGTCACCACCCCGGAAATCGCCATCGCCGCCTGGCCGCGCCTGGCCCAGCACCTAACGCCGACCTCTCCGCAGGCCTGGCGCCTGTCGGACATCCGCGCCGGCGTACCCAGCATCACGGCGCCGACCCAGGAACAGTTCGTGCCGCAAATGATCAATTTTGAGCTGATCGGCGGCGTCAATTTCAAGAAGGGTTGCTATCCCGGCCAGGAAATCGTGGCGCGCAGCCAATATCTCGGCAAGCTGAAGCGCCGCGCCATGCTGGCCACGGTGGACAGCGATACGGTAGCCGCGGGCAATGAAGTCTTCGCCGCGGCCGATCCCGGCCAGCCCTGCGGCATGGTGGTCAACGCCGAACCCGCCGGCGACGGGCGTTCGCTGGCGCTGGTGGAAATGAAGCTGGCCGCGGCCGACGGCGAAGTGCACCTGGGCGCGGCCGACGGCCCGGCCCTGCATTTCCACGACCTGCCTTACGAACTGGCGGACCCGCAATAAGCGGCAGCCCAAGGCACACGCCATGGATCTCTACATTTACTACCGCGTCTCCGCCGCGCAGGCGCAACAGTTGCACGGCAAGCTCAAGGCGGTCCAGGCGGTGCTGCAGGGACGCTTCGGCATCGCCGGCCGCCTCAAGCGCCGCCCCGGCGAGCAGGACGGCGCGCAGACCTGGATGGAAATCTACGAGCACATCCCGTCCGATCACGAGCAAGAGTTCGGCCGCGCGCTGGAACGCGCCCTGGCCGACGCCGGCATCCCGGCCCTGATTGACGGGCCGCGGCATGTGGAACGCTTCGAGGATGTCGCCACATGTGCCTGATCATCTTCGCCTGGAAAGTCATCCCCGGCATGCCGCTGATCATGGCGGCCAACCGTGACGAGTTCTACGCCCGCCCGGCGGCCGATGCCGGCTGGTGGGACGACTATCCGCAAATCTTCGCCGGACGCGATCTGCAAGGCGGAGGCACCTGGTTGGGCGTGACCCGGGAGGGCCGCTTCGCCGCCCTGACCAACGTGCGCTCGCCCTCGGATCGGCGCCCGGACGCGCCCACCCGCGGCCAGTTGGTGTCGGATTACCTCAGCGGCAGCCTGGATCCGGCCGCCTATCTGCGCTACATCGAACCGCGCGCCCAGGAATTCAACGGCTTCAACCTGCTGATCGGCGACCGCGAGACCATGCTCTGGTATTCCAACCGCGGCGGCGATGACGCCCGCAACGGCAAGCCGCTGGAATACGGGGTCTATGGCCTGTCCAACGCCCTGCTCGACACGCCCTGGCCCAAGGTCACGCGCGCCAAGGCCCAGTTCGCCAGCCTGCTATGCCAGGGGGCGCCGGAGGAAACCTTCTTCGAGATGCTGACCGACGCGACCCGCGCCAACGACTGCCGGCTGCCCGACACCGGCGTGGGCCTCGAAAAGGAGCGCATGCTCTCGCCCATCTTCATCCGCTCGCCGGATTACGGTACCCGCTGCTCGACCGTGCTGCGCGTGCCTATCGTGGGCGAACCGGTGCTGACCGAACATGTGGCCGATCCGATGGCGGTGCAATATTCGGCCGAATCGGTCACCGACTCGACCTGCAAGATTCCCTGCAAGCCCAAGGTGCGGGATCAGGAGGAACCCACCGAACAGGCCCGTCTCAGCGGCGCGGAAGGTGCTTGAACCAGCGCCTGTTGCCCTGATGAAATAACAAAACCATATATCTGATATTTGCAATATAAATTGGCCTGATTTGATGCGGAGCAGTAAAGTAGTACCTGTCTCCTCCAATTTCCTCCTAAAGAATTGGATTGAAGCCCACACCGCAAGGTCGTGGGCTTTTTTTTCGCCTGTACGTCCTGCCCGCCCCATTGTTCCCACTTCCACCGCCAGCCGGCGCCGGGCGCGCCCCTCCCCGCTTCTCCTCGCCACGACCCAGCCCATGCGACGGCGCTCGCCAATTCCTGACCCGCCGGCGCCGCGCCTGCCTGTCCTTGCGCACCGCAAATCGGGATAGGGGCGGCCAGAACCTGGCCGATCCCCTCCCACACCACCCGGCGTGCGGGTCCGCACCGGGCGGTTCGAGTCGTTGAGGTCAACAGAGCCGAGGTACCCCAAGCCGGTCGAAGTAGGC
>WNDX01000177.1 GCA_009914615.1 Herbaspirillum frisingense | reverse complement strand
GAAAGCGTTCTCCTCCTCCAGCCGCGCCACTTCACGTTTGAGCCGTGCATGTTCGGCCAACTCCAAGCGTTGTGCCTGATCGTCCTGGTCGTGCCGCCGCGCCTGGGCGCGCCAACTGTACAGCTGGGCAGGCTGCAACCCCAGATCACGAGCCACCGTGGTTACCCCTTCTGTGGCCGCTCGCAACAGTGCCTGCTGCCTGAACTCCAGGCTGAACTCCTGCCCCTTTCTGCCTGCCTTGCTCTTGGTCATCGTCCACCTCCTATTGCGATAGTTAATCGCTTATAGGGGTGTCCGTGAAACGGGGGCAAGATCACAGCTCATCAGTGCCAGCATGGCGCGCGTAAGCGGGCTGCCGGCATCGGCGGCGGTATCGATGATGCTCAGATGGTGCGCCTCGGGCGCCTCGGCGACGACCACCTCGTGGCCGGACTGGCGCAGGCTGGCGGCATAGGCGTCGCGCTGACGCAGGAACTCCTCCGATTCGCGGCCGCCGGCGCACAACAGGACCTTGGCGTCCAGCGGCAAGGCCAGGCGCAGCGGGCTGGCCTGCTCGGCATCGCCTTGGGACAGGTGCAGCGCTTCGTTGAGATAGCTGAGCCGGATCGGTTCCAGGTCATACACGCCGCTGATGCCGCAGATGCCCCGTACCGGCACCGCACCCAGCGCGGCGATCAGCGCTGCCAGGTGGCCGCCGGCCGAATGACCCATCAGCCAGATGCTGTCGGCATCGAAGCCCAGGGCGCCGGCCTTGGCATAGAGCAGGCGCAGCGCGCGGGCACAGTCCACGGCGATGTCGCCCATCTTGGCCTGCGGCGCCAGCCGGTAATTGATCAGCGCCACGTTGACGCCTTGTTGCAGGTAGGGCACGGCGAGATGGCTGAACAGGTCTTTGTCCAGCGAACGCCAGTAGCCGCCGTGGATGAAGGTCAGCAAGGGACGGCCGTTGCTGCTGGCGGGAAAGAAATCGAAGCTTTGCAGCGGATCGTCGCCGTAAGGCACATCGGTGAGGTGCGGATGGGCCTGGCGCGCCGCCTCGGCCTCGCGCGCGAAGCGGTCGAAGTAATCCTGGAAATCGGGAACGCGCTGCCTGACGTTGTATTGCAGATCCAGCACCTCGCGGGTGTAGTTGCGATAGGTCTTCATGCCGCTTCCTCCATGGTGTCTTTTGTCATTCGGCAAAATGTTCTGAAATGAAACCGCGCAGCCACTGGTTGCCTTCATCCTGATTGTAGCGGCGATGCCAGAAGATGTTGGTCTGCAACGAAGGCAGGCGCAGCGGCGGCTTGATGTAGCGCAGGCCGAACGGCGCTGCCGCGCTCTCAGCCAGCTTGCGCGGCACCGTCACCACCAGGTCGGTGGTGCTGACGATATAGGGCACCGCGGTGAAATGGGGCACACGAAAACGCACGCGGGGCAACACCCCAGCCTTCTCCAGGTTCTGGTTGATGCGGTCGTAGGGACTTTCCAACGACGACACCATCAGGTGCTCGGCCGCCAGGAACTCCTTGAGCGTCACCTCGCCGCGCCGTTCCAGCGGATGACCGATGCGGAACATGCTGACGTAGTTCTGGCGGAACAGCCGGCGCTGGTAGAGCGCGCCGGACACATTATCGAAGGCGCCGATGGCCAGGTCTACGCGGCCCGATTCCATCTCGCTCTTGAGATCGATGGCGCCGGCGCGCACCGTGCTGATGCGCACGCCCGGCGCCAGCCGGCCGAAGGTTTCGATCAGCGCCGGCATGAAATAGACCTCGCCGACATCGGTCATGGCGATGGTGAAATGGCGCTCGCTGGAGTGCGGCGAAAACCCTTCCTGCAGATTGAGTGCGCGCGACACCTGCTGCAGGGCGGCGGCCACCGGCTCGGCCAGGTGCTCGGCGAAGGGCGTGGGCTGCATGCCTTGGGCCGTGCGCACGAAAAGCTCGTCGCCGAAGCTGCGCCGCAGCCGCGCCAGCGCATTGCTCACCGCCGGCTGCGATAACCCCAGGCGGCGCGCCACGGATGAGATCTGGCGTTCCTGGAACACTTCCTGGAACACCACCAGCAGGTTGAGGTCGATGTCGCGCGGTTCGATCATGGGCATGCGGCGGGCTCTGTAATATTCATGAAATCAATGGATTACATTTTTGCATTTATATCGTAAAAGAAAGTCGATTGCACTACAGTGTCAACGCAATAAAAACAATCAAAGATGTCCTGCCGGCAATTCTTTGCGATTGTTGCATCGCAACGACCTAATTGGCGATAAGCGAAATGCGGCAGAGGCGGCCACAAGATCGGCCATAAGAAAACGCTAGAGGAGCGAGACAAGATGAATATCCATGCCAGCGGCGGCGCGCCCGCGGTCAACGTCGACCAAGTGATGGAGCAGGCCCGATTCGGCGCATTCCAGTTCGGGCTGTTGCTGTTGTGCGGCCTGTGCCTGATCATCGATGGTTTCGACGTACAGGCCATGGGTTACGTGGCCCCGGCCATCATCGCCGACTGGGGCGTCAGCAAGGCCAGCCTGGGACCGGTGTTCGGCGCCGGCCTGTTCGGCATGCTGCTGGGTTCGCTGGTGCTCACGCCGGTGGGCGACCGTTACGGCCGCCGGCCGGTGCTGATCACTTCCACGCTGTTTTTCGCGGTGTGCATGCTGGTCACGCCCCTGGTGAACTCGCTGGATCAACTGCTGGCGTTGCGCTTCATCACCGGTTTCGGCCTGGGCAGCATCATGCCCAATGCCATGGCGCTGGTGGGCGAATTCAGCCCTTCGGCCTCGCGCGTGACGCGCATGATGCTGGTGTCCTGCGGCTTCACCGTGGGCGCGGCCGCCGGCGGCTTCGTCAGCGCCGCGCTGATTCCGGCCTACGGCTGGCATTCGGTGTTCTGGGTGGGTGGCGCGGTGCCGCTGCTGCTGGGCATCGCCATGCTGATCTGGTTGCCGGAATCGATCCAATTCCTGGTGTTGCGCCGCCGTCCCTTGCACCAGGTGGCGCATTGGCTGCGCAAGCTCGACCCCTCTATCGTGATCGACGCCGCCACCCGCGTGGTGGTCAAGGACGCCAAGGCCGACGGCATGCCGGTGGCCGAGCTGTTCCGCGAGGGCCGCGGCGGCATCACGCTGCTGCTGTGGCTGATCAGCTTCATGAACCTGATCAATCTGTATTTCCTGTCCAACTGGCTGCCCACGCTGATCCACGATGCCGGCTATTCCACCAGCATGGCAGTGCTGATCGGCACCTCGCTGCAAGTAGGCGGCGTGATCGGCACGCTGACGCTGGGCCTGTTCATCAACCGCTACGGCTTCACCACAGTGCTGGGCTGCTGCTTCGTCACCGCCTGCGTCGCCATCGCCCTGATCGGCAAGCTGGCGGCCGTGCCCAGCTTCCTCTTCCTGGTGGTGGTGGTGGCCGGCTTCTGCATCGTCGGCGGCCAGCCCGCGGTCAATGCGCTGGCGGGTACGTATTACCCGACCACGCTGCGTTCCACCGGCATCGGCTGGGCGCTGGGCATCGGCCGCATCGGCTCGGTGGTGGGCCCGGTGATCGGCGGCCAACTGATCGCCATGCAGTGGAGCAATGCCTCGCTGTTCGTCGCCGCCGCCGTGCCGGCCCTGATTTCGGCGCTGACCATCGCGCGCCTGCATCGTACTTCCCAAGGAGCTACCGCATGAATACCATCGCAGCGCCGCATCTCCACCAGGGCGTGGTCGCCCAGCGCTATCAGTCCGGCTTCGGCAACGAGTTCGCCACCGAAGCCCTGCCGGGCGCCTTGCCGGCGCACCGGAATTCGCCGCAGCAGGCGCCTTACGGCCTGTATGCCGAACAGGTTTCGGGCACCGCCTTCACCGCGCCGCGCGGACACAATCGCCGCTCCTGGCTGTATCGCATCCGGCCGGCGGCAGTGCATCATCCCTTCCAACGCATCGACGGCGGCAAGCTGCTGAGTCATTTCGACGGTGTGCCAACGCCGCCCAACCAGTTGCGCTGGGATCCGCAGCCGATGCCGGATGCCCCCACCGATTTCGTCGCCGGGCTGGTCACCATGGCCGGCAACGGTTCGCCCGAAGCGCAAAGCGGCTGCGCCATCCATCTCTACGCCGCCAATCAGTCGATGACCGAGCGCTTCTTCTACTCGGCCGACGGCGAGCTGCTGATCGTGCCGCAGGCCGGCCGCCTGCAGTTGCTGACGGAAATGGGCGTGATCGAGATCGAGCCGCAGGAGATCGCGGTGATCCCGCGCGGCGTGCGCTTCCAGGTGCACCTACCGGATGGCGAGGCGCGCGGCTATGTCTGCGAGAATTTCGGCGCGCTGCTGCGCCTGCCCGACCTGGGGCCGCTGGGCTCCAATGGGCTGGCCAATCCACGCGACTTCCTCACGCCCCATGCCTGGTACGAAGACCGCGAGGGCGACTTCCGCCTGGTCGCGAAGTTCGGCGGCCATCTGTGGGAAGCCAGGATCGGCCATTCGCCCATCGACGTGGTGGCCTGGCACGGCAATTACGCGCCCTACAAGTACGACCTGCGCCATTTCAACACCATCGGCTCGATCAGCTACGACCATCCCGACCCTTCCATCTTCCTGGTGCTGCAATCGCAGAGCGACACGCCGGGCGTGGACACCCTCGATTTCGTGATCTTCCCGCCGCGCTGGCTGGCGGCCGAGAACACCTTCCGCCCGCCCTGGTTCCACCGCAACGTGGCCAGCGAATACATGGGCCTGATCACCGGCCAGTACGACGCCAAGGAAGGCGGCGGTTTCGTGCCCGGCGGCGGCAGTCTGCATAATTGCATGAGTGGTCACGGCCCGGACGCGGCCACCTTCGAGAAGGCCAGCCGCATCGACACCAGCAAGCCGAACAAGGTCGATCACACCATGGCCTTCATGTTCGAGACCCGCAACATCATCCGTCCCACGCGCCATGCGCTGGAGTCGCCCACGCTGCAGCGCGACTACCAGAACTGCTGGCTGGACATCCAGAAGAACTTCAACCCGGAGCGAGCATGAGCCTGCCAAGCCTGACACTGAATGAAACCCACGATCCCGCGCTGCGCAGTTGGGTCGAGAGCGCCAATGCCGAGGGCTGCCCGTTCCCCGTGCAGAACCTGCCTTACGGCGTGTTCCGCCGCGCGGGCAGCGACGAGGCTTTCCGTGCTGGCGTGGCGATCGGCAGCCAGATCCTGGATCTGCAGGCGGCGCAAGCCGCTGGCGCTTTCTCCGGCTTCGACGATCTGGCGCGCAGGGCGGCTCATGCCGCAGCCGAAGGCGCCACGCTCAACGCCTTGATGGCGCTGGACACGGCGGCCTGGTCGGCGCTGCGCCTGGCGCTGTCGCGCGTGCTGCGCACCGGCTCGGCGCACCAGACTGAACTGGTGGCCTGCCTGGTGCCGCAGGCCGACGCCGAACACGCGCTGCCGGCCGCCATCGGCGACTACACCGATTTCTATACCTCGATTCACCACGCCACCGCAGTGGGCAAGCTGTTCCGCCCGGACAATCCGCTGCTGCCCAACTACAAATGGGTACCGATCGGCTATCACGGTCGGGCTTCGTCCATCGGCGTCTCGGGCCAGCAATTCCGCCGTCCGCTTGGCCAGACCAAGGCGCCCGACGCCGAGACGCCGTCCTTCGGTCCTTGCAAGCGCCTGGACTATGAACTGGAAGTCGGCATCTTCATCGGCGGCGGCAATGCGCTGGGCGAGGCAGTGGCGATCGAAGAGGCCGAAACCAAGGTGTTCGGCCTGAGCCTGCTGAACGACTGGTCGGCGCGCGACGTGCAGGCCTGGGAATACCAGCCGCTTGGCCCCTTCCTGTCCAAGAGCTTTGCCTCCACCATTTCGCCGTGGATCGTCACGCTGGAGGCGCTGGCGCCTTATCGCTGCGCCTGGACGCGCGAGGCCGGCGATCCGCAGCCCTTGCCCTATCTGGATTCGCCTTCGCTGCGCGAAACCGGCGCCTTCGACCTGCAACTGGAAGTGCTGATCCAGACGCGCGCCATGCGCGATGCCGGCCAGGCGCCGCAGCGGCTGTCGCTGTCCAACTTCCGTGATTCCTATTGGACCGTATCGCAACTGGTGGCGCATCACACGGTGAACGGCTGCAATCTGCGGCCGGGCGATTTCCTCGGTTCCGGCACGCAGTCCGGCCCCGGGCCTGGAGAAGCAGGCTCGCTGCTGGAGCTGACCGGCGGCGGCAAGCAAGCCATCGCACTGGCGGGCGGCGAAAAGCGCATCTTCCTCGAGGATGGCGATACCATCGTCATGCGCGCGGCCGCGCGGCGCGACGGCTTGCCGCTGATCGGCTTCGGCGAGGCGGCGGGAACCGTGCTGCCGGCACGCAGTCTGCCCTGAAGAGCGCGCTCCCGAATGACATTTCCCTGAGGAAGGAAGAGGATGACAACCCTGTACGGCTATTTCCGCAGTTCGGCCTCCTATCGCGTGCGCATCGCCTTGAATCTCAAGGGGCTGAGCTACGACACGGTGCCGGTGCACCTGCTCAACCAGGGCGGCGAGCAGTTCCAGCCTGCGTTCGCGCAACTCAATCCGCATTCGCTGGTGCCGGTGCTGGCGCACGAAGGCAGCCACATGACGCAGTCGCTGGCGATGCTGGAGTATCTGGAAGAACGCTTCCCCACGCCCTCGCTGCTGCCGGGCGACGCCGCGCAGCGTGCCCGCATCCGCGAGCTGGCGCTGGCGATCGCCTGCGAGATCCATCCCTTGAACAATCTGCGCGTGCTGCGCTACCTCAAGCACCAGTTGGGCGTGGAAGAAGAGCAGAAGAACGCCTGGATCCAGCACTGGATCAAGCTCGGCTTTACCGCATTGGAAAAGCAGCTCGCCGCGGACAGCGCGCGCGGCCATTTCTGCGTGGGCGACATGCCCACCATGGCCGACTGCTGTCTGGTGCCGCAGATCTTCAACGCGCGCCGCTTCGACGTCGATATGGCGCCGTATCCCACGCTCTGCGCCATCGAAGATGCCTGTAATGCCTTGCCTGCCTTCCAGCAGGCCCATCCTTCGCAGCAGCCTGACGCCGCCTGATCAGCCCTGCGGGCGGCGCGGCACCAGCAGGTTGCCGGTCATGATCAGCACCGCTTCGTCGTGCTGGTTGTAAGCGGTCACACGGTGGTTGAGGAAGCCTTGCTGGGGCTTGGACTGGGAAAACTTCACGCCCAGCACCTCGACCTCCAGGCGCAGCGTGTCGCCCGGACGGGTAGGGCGCGGCCAACGGAATTCATCGAAGCCGGCGCCGATCAGGCCGCCGTGGATGGACAGCGTCTCCACCAGCATGCGCATGGTCAGCCCGGCGGTATGCCAGCCGCTGGCGGCCAGACCGCGGAAAAAGGACTGTTGCGCGGCCGCCTCGTCGAGGTGGAAGGGCTGGGGATCGAATTGCGCGGCGAATTGCTTAATGGCATCCGTGCTCACCGTCACCTCGCCAGGCGAGCGGAAAACTTGACCAGGCTCAAAATCTTCCAGGAACATCGGCTCTTTCACGGCGTCTCCACTTGTCATTGGTATATACTCCACATATCATTGCAAAATGATAGTAACTGGACGATGGTAACCGAAAGCCCGTCGTCGTCCAAGGCCGAGTATAGCGACAGGCAAGGGATTGCTGGCGAGGAGCGGATATGGAACGCAAGAGTTTTGGCAACATGCAATGCCCGGTGGCGCGCACCCTGGAGCGCGTCGGGGAGTGGTGGAGCATCCTGATCCTGCGCGATGCGCTGCAGGGGCTGACGCGCTTCGACCAGTTCCAGAAAAGCCTGGACATCGCGCCCAACATGCTCACGCGCCGCCTGACCACGCTGGTGGATGCCGGCATGCTGGAGCGCCGCCAGTACAGCGACCGCCCGCCGCGCTTCGAATACGTGCTGACCGACCTCGGCCGCGATTTCCGCACCATCATCGTCGCCCTCAATTCCTGGGGCAACAAGCATTTCGCGCCGGAAGGCCCGAGCGTGATGCTGGTCGATCGCGAGACCGGCAAGCAGATCGACCTGGGCCTGGTGGACCGCCATACCGGCAAGGAAATCACCGGCCGCGACCACGTCATCGTGGCCGGCCCGCAGGCCGACGAGGTCACGCGCGAGCGCCTGGAATCCCTGTCGCGCCTGCGCGAGGCGGCCAACGAGGCGCGCCTGCAGGAAGAAGCGGCTTGCGCGCCCGAGGCCAAGCCGAAGAAAGCCAGGAAAGTGACCGAACTGAAGGCCAAGGAAGCCAAGCCCGCCAAGCTCAAGGCCAAGCCGGCCGCGAAATCCGCCAAGCGGGCCTGAGCCGCGCAGGCCAAGGCCCTGACTCCCATAGGCGCAGCCCCGGTGGCTGCGCTTTTTCTTTGTGCGCCCAGCATGGGCGCACTCCTGCGGGTGCAAGTCCCGCCATGAGCTGGTCACAGTGAATGAAGTGAAGCGCAACTGCATGAGGGTGACCGAGTGTGGGAAGGAAGCGTGGAGCGTAAATCGCGAGCCGATGAACAAGAATCGCATAGAAGGCGC
>WNDX01000176.1 GCA_009914615.1 Herbaspirillum frisingense | reverse complement strand
GTTTGACTACATTGAGGTTGACTACAATCGGATCCGGCTGCACTCGACCCTGGGCTACCTCAGCCCAGAGCAGTACGAGCTGGCCAATGTCGCTTAGATAGGTGTCCGTAAATCAGGGGCAAGATCACTTTGGTCATGGCCGCCAGTGTCCTGTGCACGGCATGCAGCACCTGGCGACAAACTGATCAGGCGCTGGACGACACCGTCAGCCGCACCGAAACCTCACGTGCCGAGCTGACCGCTTCCCAGCCGCGTCCGGCCTATGCGGTCAAGGACACGCGCCTGGTCATCGCCACCCGTTCCATGCCGCTGTCGCGCGAAGCGGCGCTGCCGGAGGCGATGCGCCAGGTGGCCTTCCGCTTCCCGGGACGTTATTCCATCGCCACCATCGTCGAGCGTATCGCCACTGAGACCAACGTACCCATGCTGCTCACGCCCGACGCCCTGATGCCGGCCTCGCGCTTCACAGTCGGCGGCGCCGCAGGCTCGGCGACGGCAGTCGCGGCGGGGCCGCTCCCGGGCGCAGCCCCGCAGGGCGCCTTTGACGAGAAAAGTGCCTTTGGCGAAAAGGGTTTGAGCGACCTGAGCTTCACTAACCAGGCTTACGGCAACACCTATGAGCTCAACTACGCCGGCTCGTTTGCTGGTTTGCTGGATTATGTGGCCGTGCGCGCCGGCTTGCAGTGGAAGTACGAGGATGAACGTATTCTCTTCTATCGCGTCAGCACCCGCACCTTCTTTATCAAGACACTGAGCAACTCCTTCAAATACAGCGCTTCGCTGTCGGCCTCGACTGACGGCGGCGGTGGCGGTGGCGGCGGCAGTTCGGCCAGCATGGATTTCGAGTCCGACTTCTGGAGTGGCATTGAAAAGACCCTGGGCTCGCTGATCTCCAGCGGCGGCAAAGTCTCGGTCGACGCAAAAACCGGCGTGATCACGGTGACTGATGCCACTGAGCCGATGAAGGCGGTGGAAAGTTACATCGAGTTGATCAACAAGGCCCTCATGCGCCAAGTCAGCCTGGAAATCCAGGTGCTGTCGGTGCAGTTGAATGACGAATTCTCGGCCGGCATCGATTGGAATCTGGTGCGCAGGAATTTCACCACGACCACCCCCTCGGCGCTGTTGCCCAGCCAATCTGGCAGCCCCTTCACCATCGGCTACCAGAACGGCAATGGCAACGCCGCGCTGATCAAACTGCTCAAGACCTTTGGCCGTGTCTCAACCACTTATTCCGGTGTGGCGGTGACCTCCAACCGGGTCTCGGTACCGTTGATGGTGGTCAACCAGCAGGCGTATCTCAAACAGACCCAGGCGGCGGTAGTCAGTGGCGCGCAGACGGGCACCGTCACGACCACCGGGCCCAGCCTGACACCGGGGCAGATCAGCACCGGCATCTCCATGGCCTTCCTGCCGGTGGTACTGGATTCCAACCAAGTGCTGTTGCAGACCTACATCAACATCTCCAGTCTCAAGGGTCTGCCCTCATTCAGCTCGGCCGGGCAAACGATTCAATTGCCCAACGTAAACGCCTTCACCGTGGGCCAGCGCATGGTGGTGCCCTCCGGCGAAACGCTGGTCATGCTCGGTTATGACCAAGCCCAGACCAATGCCAGCACCAGCGGCAGCGTGGATGGCCTGGCGGCCAGCAAGACTGCCTCCAGTATCCGGCAATCCTTCGTGATCCTGCTGACGCCACGGCTGACCGATGTTTAAGCGCTTACTCAACAGGAAGTCGGCCCCGAATCCGCGGCCCGGGAAGCCGTCCGGCAAGGCCGGCCCGGCGGTAGACCACACACGCATCTTCCAGAAGGACAAGCTGGGCATCGTGGCCGGCCTGCGCTGGGTACCGCTGACCAAAGGCGAGAAGGGCAAACTCTTCAACGAGGCACGAGCCCAAGGCGATCACAGTTACTGCATCACGCCCGATGGCACGCAGATCGGTTTCTTCTCTTCCTATCCGGGCGATCATGGCAAGGGGCGCGGCGCACTGGCCTCGCTGGCACTGCTGCTGGGCAAGAACTATTCGCTCGGCGGCAAGGAGATCTTCGCCTTCCACGTCGATGCCGAACGCTGCTGCCTGGTCGCCCTGCGCGACGGACAACCGGTGCCGGGCTTCGACGTCATCGGCAGCGTCGAGATGGTGGCCGAGCGCCTCAATACCTTTTTGCAATTGGCTGACGTGGGCTCGGTGCGACGGCTGGGCGCGGTCGATCTGCTGGGCAATGTGGAAGAGATCGACTGGGGTCTGGTGCTGGATGAAGTCAACGCCAAGGTGCGTCTGAAGAAAATCCCTGACATCAGGAAAATCTTCGCCGTGATGGCGGTGGCCGCGGTGCTGTTCGTAGCCGTATCCGGTGCGATCGCCTACAAGCTGGCACAGGAAAGGAAGATCGCCGAAGAGCTGGCGCGGATCGCCAACGATCCCAATATCGTCTACGAAACAAAGATCGACGGCGATCTGGCGGCCGTGACCGGCATCGGTCAGGCAAGCCTGCAACGGATGATCGGTGGTCTGAAGCAGATCCCGCTGCAGATCAAGGGCTGGCGGCTGAGCAAGGTGGAATGCAATCCCTCCCTGTGTAATGCCTCCTGGAGCCGGATCTACGGCAACTTCGCCGAGTTCGGGAAGGCATTGCCGCCCTCGGCGATGGGCCAGCCGCAATACGACGTCTTCAAGCCCGAGGATCTGGCCAGCGCCACGCTGGTGACCCAGCATCGCCTGGAGGATGCCGGAACCGGCAATGCCGCTTCGGCAGCGCCCCCGCCGAAGCTCGCGCGCAGTGCCCTGCCGCTGCGCAACGCCGTGTCCTCGAAGTTCTTCAGCACCCTGCAAGACCTCTCGATGGTGGACATCCAGATCAAGGTGGAGCCGGCGCAACTGTTTGCCGGGCAGGGCGACGTCAGCCAACTGGTACGCCCGGTAGTCGACGCGGTCTGGACCATCGAGGGGCCGCTGTGGACTCTCGACGATATCGTGCTGGAAGACTATGTGGCACTCGATACGCTCACCGTCGATCTCGACGCGGACAAGACTGCCGCGTCCATGGAAAAGATCCGTTACAAGCTCTCTGGAAAATATTATGCAAAAGGAAAAGACTTCTAACTTGCCGCTGATGGTCGCGCTGATGGCCGTGCTATTGGGCACGATGCAGGTCGCCCACGCCGAGGACGCGACGGTACAAGCGACGGTACAAGCGGATGCATCCGCCGCCAGCATGGACCAGAGCTCCACCCTGGGCGACATCATCAAGCGCGCCAAGCAAGTCGGCGAACGGGAGTTTGTCGCCAAGCTCAATCCGGCCAGGAAGAATGCCGACAGGAACGTCGCCGCCGATCCTGTGGTGGAGAAAAATCCGGTGCTGCTGGCGCTGTATGGCACCGATCTCAACTACAAGGCCGAACTAGACGTCAACGGTCAGTCGCGCGTGGTGCCGGTGCCCGGCCCGCTACAGAGAATGGGACAGTGGAAATACATCGCGCTCATGGAAGAAGGCGTGCTCCTGACCAAGAGCCCGCAGGAAGGTGCTGCCGCCGCCGGCGCCCGGACGGGCGAGACGCGTGGTAGCAGCAAGCTGGGCGCGGCGGTGCTGGCCTGCCGGCAGAAGGAGACCTGCCTGTTCCTATCGCTATCCAAGGGCGGCGACGATTCGCGCTCGCTGGCACCGCCTGATGCCCAGGCCCGCCTGCTGGCCAATCAGTTGCCCGGCGGCCGCGCACCAGCGCTCGAATTCGGCGGCAAGCCCCAGCCCGCGGGCGATCGTATCAATATGCATAACACGGCGCCGGCATCACGCTGATGACCAGCATGAACAAGCTCTCCCACAACCCCCAGGTGACGGACATGGAAATAGGCCATCTGCAGCGTGCCGAGGATTTGCCAAAGTTCCGTGCCGTCCTAGAAATGTGGCCGGAGGAGAAAAGCCGCGCGCTCAGTCAAGAGCGTATTGCCGTACTGGATGTGCAGGCGAATGTCATTGCGATGGTCGCGACCCTAGGCGTGAACCTGTCGTCGGACTGGTTCCACATCCTCGACCGGCTGGAGCGCGACGGCAAGACGCCACGCATGTTCTTCACGGCCGAGCCTATCGTCTTCGAGATCCTTGAGTATCATATAGATACCACGCATGAGGAAATCGCGACCAAGGCGGTGTCGGGCATCGATCTGATCATCGCCGAATCAAAGCCGCTGAATCACTTCGTTGATATGGTCGGACGCGCCATCGAGATCGGCGCCAGCGATGCCCATGTCGAGATACGCGGCGACTATGCTTTACTCAATGCACGTGTGGGTGGCATCGTGCGGCGTATCGGCCGCTATCCGGCACAGATCGTCATTGATGCCGTCAGCGCGGCCTTTACCGTGCAAGCCGAAGAATTGTCGCGCTCGGACGCGGCCTTCAATGCCCGCCTGCCGCAGCAGGCCATGATTCCGATCCGCAACAAAGACAGGGATTACACCCTGCGCTACCAGAGCCACCCGTCGGTGGGCGGCTTCGATGTGGTGCTGCGGATCCTGCGTTCCAGCGCCGGCTCCTCCAGCAAAGTCAAGACCCTGCCGGAGCTGGGCTACCTGCCCAGTCAGGTGGAGCAGCTGGATCTGGCCATGCAGTCCGCCTGGGGCGGCGTGTTCGTGGCCGGGGTGACCGGATCGGGCAAGACCACCACGCTCAATTCCATGCTCTCGCTGATGGCCGCGGGCGGCGAGCGCAAGATCATTTCCATCGAAGACCCGGTCGAATACATCGTGCCAGGCGTGACCCACCTGTCGGTACAGCGGACCAATGCGATCGGCGTGGAAAACCCCTTCCTCAACGCCATGCGCGCCTTCCTGCGGCTCGACCCCGATATCGGCATGTTCGGCGAGATACGCGACCTGCTCTCGGGCGAAATCGCCCAGGCCGCCATCGAGACTGGCCACAAGATCTTCACCACCGTGCACGCAACCTCGGCGCTGGGCATCATTTCGCGCCTGACCTCGAAGATGGTGGGGCTGGATCGGCAAGCGGTCTGCAATCCGGAATTCCTTTCCATCCTGGTCTATCAGGCGTTGTTGCCAAAGAATTGCCCGTATTGCAAGACGCCCGCCAAGCTGCGCCTGCCCGCCGATGAGCTGACCGACTACGAAACCCTCTTCGGCCTCGACGTCGACCAGATCATGTGCGCCAGCGACGGCGGCTGCGCGCATTGCCGCATTCCCGGCGTGGACTACAGCGCGCTGGTGCATGCCGGCACCAGAGGCGTATGCGTGACGGCCGAGGTGATCACGCCAGACAGCGCGCTGCTGCGTCTCCTGGTGGCCGAACGCGACCTGGATGCGCGCGACTACTACCGCGCTACCCGCGTGGCGCCCTTCGACGCCCCGGACATGCAGGGCAAGGATGCCTGGGGCCATGCGCTCTATAGCGTGGCCCAGGGGCTGATCGACCCTTATTACTTCAAAAGCACCTTTGGTCACCCCAAGGGCTTCCGCCAGATCGTGCAAAAAGGAATGCCATGAATGTCTTTGAACGCCTGCAACTGCGCATGGCCAAGCGCCAGCTGCGCGAACGCCGGGCCGAGTTCTACTTCGACCTGGCGATGTCGCTGGAAGACCGGGTGCCGCTGTTTTCAACCTTCAAGAAGTATGAACTGCGCGCCCGCAAGCGCGACCGCGGCATGGCCTTGCTCTATCGCCACATCATCAAGAACGCCATCAACGGCTCGCTGGCCACCGCGCTGGAGGGCGTGGCGCCATCGTCGGAACTGATGATGCTCGATGCCGCCCAGGCGGCCGGCGATGCCAGCGTGGCCGAGGGCTTGCGCTTTCTGTCGGGCACGGTGGAAAAAACCGAGCGCATGACCGCCGCCATCAAGGGCGCGGTGATGTATCCGCTGTTCCTGATCGTCCTGTTCTACGCCATTCTGCTAGGTTTTTCCTTCTACGCCATTCCGGTACTGGAGTCGATCATGCCGGTCAGCGATTGGCCGGCCTCGGGCAAGGCGCTGGCCTTCGTCGCCAACGGCGTTCGGCAGTACGGATTGATGATGATCGTGATCAACGTGATCCTGTTCATCGCCTTCATGTATTCGCTGGCTAACTGGGCCGGCGCCAGCCGTCGGCCTTTCGACAAGCGCCTGCCCTATAGCGTCTACCGCGATTATTCGGGCGCCATGCTGATCGTCTCACTGGCCTCGCTGATGCGCTCGGGCATTTCGCTGCGCTCTTCGCTGGAGCAGGCGGTGCGCTATTCCACGCCGTGGATGCGCTGGCACCTGCGCAGCATCCTCAGGGGCATCAGCTCGGCCAATGCCGAGAACTTCGGCGCCGCCTTCGGCACCGGCGTGCTCAATCAGGATCTGGAAGACCGCATCATGGACGCCTCCGAACGCCGTGATCCGGTGGAAGCCTTCGTCAAGATCGGCACCGGCTCCATCGACCGCATCGCCAACTCCATCGAAAAATCTTCCGCTCGTCTCAACAGCGCGATGCTCCTGATTTGCGGGATAGCGCTGGCCTCCATGCTGCTGGGCTTCATGGCAACCACGCAGCAGCTTCAAAGTGCCGTGCAAAAGAAAACTCAACAAACTTCGCAGAGGAATTGATGGTTACCTTACTTCATAGCATCTCCCGGTGCCTCCTGCCCGCTCCCCGGCGCAGTATATCCCTTGATCCGCGACGGCACGACATGCGCCGCCGACAGCGCGGCTTCGCGCTCGGCCAGGCGCTGGTAGCCACGGCCATGCTGGGCGGCATCAGCGCCGTCGGTACCGACTGGGCCTCGCAGTATCGCCAGACCGCCGCGCTGGAGGCGCAGAACGCCACCTATGCACGCATCAACAATGGCGTGGGCGTGTACATGACGCTGTACTATCCGCAGATCATCGACCGCAGCACTTATCCGGACAGTTGCGCCGAGGTGAGCTATGGCACATCCGGCGGCGCCGGCAGCGGCGCTGCCTCATGCAGCTTCGCGGTCGCCTACAAGGATGCCGCCGGCGTCGCCAAGACCCGCCCGATCAAAAACATCCTGCAGCCGACGCTAGCCGACCTGCAGGCCCTCGGCCTGGTGGACGCCCAGATTCCCGCCGCCCCGCTGCTACCGGTCAACGCGTCGGTGATCACTGGCGCAGCCAGCGGCGCTGCGCCTGCCGCGCGGGAGAACATCTACGGCATCATGATCAAACGCGTGCCCACGGGCACCGACGTCAATCTCGATTCGCTGGTCTTCAACGTGCAGCCCTACACGCTGACCAACGCCGACATGTCGACGCTGCTGCGCATGTCCAACGGCGTGGGCGCGACCTCGGGCCTGCCGGATCGCGATTCCCGCACCAGCAGCATCAATCCCCAGTTCGACCTGAAAGGCTACGCCGGTGCCTGGAACGCGCCCAATCCGGTAAAGCAGGGCGAGGGAGGCAGCATCAAGGGCATGCCCGGCATCCTGGCCTGGCGCAATGGCTATGCCGCGGCCGCCTCGCTGGAGCTGATCCGGCGCGATGGCTCCCTCAAGCCGACGGCGGACTGGGATTTTGACAAACATTCCATTACCAACCTCAATCAGCTGCAAGCCAAGGGCGTGACCACCGAGACTTTGACCACCGACACCCTGACCGCCAATGGCGCCGCCCAGCTCAACGGCACGCTGGATGTCAAAGGCACGCTGACGGCGCTGGGCGACATGGTGGTCAAGGGCGCCTCGGATATCCAAGCGCTGGTGGTGCACGGACCAGCCACCTTTGAGAAGCCGGTGACGATGCAAAATTCGCTTACGGTAAATGGCAAAGTCACCACCTACGGAGGCTTGCAGACCGCTTATGTGAATGTGGACAAGGGTCCGCAGATAGGCACCTTGGGCACGACCTTGCAAACCAAGGACGGCTGGGTGACCCAAAACACCGCCTGTGCATTACCCAATGCGCTGGCGCAAGATGCCAATGGACGTCTGATGCTCTGCTCTTCCGGCAAGTGGCAAACGGGTACCAACAACGTCTATGGTCTCACCCAGGTCAATGTCAGCGACAGTTGCAGCCCGAATGGCGCAGCCGGCTATCTGCCCAATGGCCTGATGGCGATCTGCAGAAGCGGCAAATGGCAGGCGGCAGCCATCGGCACCCAGGTATCGGGTAAAACCTGTGCCACGCAAGGCATGATGGCCGCTGAAATCACGGCACAAGGCGTGGCCAATCTGCTGGTCTGCCAGACAGGCGGTGGCAGTGGCCTGACCTGGTCGCCTAGCATCTATGCCCGTCCCAAGGCGGAAATAGCCAAAGAAGGCGCGGCCTGCCGCACTGACCAGATCAACGCACTTGCACGTAGCGACAGCGGCAATCAGTCCGGCATCCTGATGTGTACGTCAAATGATAGCGGCGGCGCGCAATGGCAGGTTCCCTTCGGCAAGTACGTCGACAATTTAGAGGCTGTTGCGAAATTATTTTAAAAGTTGTTTTAACCGGGTCCAGCAAATCAAGGCGCAAGCCAATGACAGGAAGGCTTCGTGGATATGAGCATAGCGTTCGTAACGAATCTTCAGGCGCCGAAACGAGTGCAGCC
>WNDX01000175.1 GCA_009914615.1 Herbaspirillum frisingense | reverse complement strand
GCATGTTCGGCCAACTCCAAGCGTTGTGCCTGATCGTCCTGGTCGTGCCGCCGCGCCTGGGCGCGCCAACTGTACAGCTGGGCAGGCTGCAACCCCAGATCACGAGCCACCGTGGTTACCCCTTCTGTGGCCGCTCGCAACAGTGCCTGCTGCCTGAACTCCAGGCTGAACTCCTGCCCCTTTCTGCCTGCCTTGCTCTTGGTCATCGTCCACCTCCTATTGCGATAGTTAATCGCTTATAGGGGTGTCCGTGAAACGGGGGCAAGATCAACACGGCCCGCGTGTTCAGTCTTGACGAGAGCGTTGCCGGCGAGCGGACTGCCTGGATTGGTGTCTATGACGATGTTTACACCAAAGCGGTACAGGTCCGTTTTGCCGATAGCGCCGGAGGCGGCGTAACCGCAACGGCCCTCGCTGCCAAATACACCAGGGGCGATGTGACCCAGAGCAGCTTCAACTGGGCCACGGGCGGCATTGCTGCCAACGTAGCGACCAGCGCCACGACCATGGGTTATGGACTGGCGGCGATGACGCTCAACGGCCTGCCGGGGTTTTCTGACAACAAAACCCTTGATGGTGGAAACGGCATCGACACCGTCGATTATCGAGACAACTACCTGGCGGCCAGCCTGGGCATCGACGCCTCGCTCGTGCGCGGCAATGTCAAACTGGGAGCGGGCGTGGATTTGCTAACCGGCATCGAGAACCTCGGTGGCACTGATGCCGACGACACCCTGACGGGTGATGCCAATGCCAATCGCCTTCTGGGCTATGGGGGCAACGACATTCTCTCTGGTGGAAAGGGGGATGACATTCTGATCGGAGGCACCGGTAACGACACCTATCTCTTCAACCAGGGCGACGGTGCCGATACCATCAGCGACTATGACGCGAAGGGCGGCAACATCGATCTTCTCAATTTCGGCAGCGGGATTGCCAGCGACCAGTTGTGGTTCCAGCATGTCGGCAACAATCTCGAAATCGGTGTGATCGGTACGTCGGACAAGACCACGATCGAGAACTGGTACTTGGGGAGTGCCTATCAGGTCGAACGGATCAAGGCGGGGGACGCTAAAACGCTTGCCAACAGCGACGTCGAGAAGCTCGTACAGGCCATGGCCAGCTTCACGGCCCCGGCCTCGGGCACGACCGTGCTGCCGCCGGCCTATCAGACCGCCCTGGCGCCCACGCTCGCCGCCAACTGGCATTGAGCGCCGGGGCGGGCGACCTGCGTCCGGGCGAGGTTATTGTCCGGACGTTTTGATTTATCGACTTTTTCTGTTGCGTTTCCGTGGCCCGGGGCATGCTCCGCGCCATTGATCGCCGATGCTTTCCATGGTCTCTTAACGGTCAGTCAATAACACACCGCCCGAACCTGACAGCGGCCTCGCGGCCTTTGGTCATGGCTCGGGTCATGGCTCGGGTGATGGCTCGGGTGATGGCTCGGGTGATGGCCCGGCGATGGAGTATGACGGCCCACGGCCTGTAAGCCTAGAAGATGACGTTTGACCGCATTGCAGACTGTATTGTCGGTCTTGGATCACCAGCTCGTTTCCCGCTCCGCCGTCGAAGAAATCTTGTGAATGGCCAGGTCCGCGCCTTCGAATTCCTGCTCGGGATCGAGGCGGATGCCGACGGCTTTCTTCAGCACGCCATAGACGATCCATCCGCCCAGCGCGGCGATCGCGATGCCCATCAGGCTGCCGATCAGCTGCGACATGAACGACACGCCGCCGCGTCCGCCCAGCGCCTGCAGGCCGAAGATGCCGGCGGCCAGGCCGCCCCACAGGCCGCACAGGCCGTGCAGGGGCCAGACGCCGAGCACGTCGTCGATCTTCCATTTGTTCTGGGTGCGGGTGAACATCCACACAAAGATGGCGCCGGCGATGCCGCCGGTGGCCAGCGCCCCCAGCGGATGCATCAGGTCGGAGCCGGCGCACACCGCGACCAGGCCGGCCAGCGGGCCGTTGTAGGAGAAGCCGGGGTCGTTGCGGCCCATCAGCAGGGCGACCAGCGTGCCGCCGGCCATGGCCATGAGCGAGTTCATGGCGACCAGGCCGTTCATCTTGTCCAGCGTCTGCGCGCTCATCACGTTGAAGCCGAACCAGCCCACCGTCAGGATCCACGCGCCCAGCGCGAGGAAGGGGATGTTCGACGGCGGGTGGGCGGCGACCGCGCCTTCCTTGCTGTAGCGGCCGCGGCGCGCGCCCAGCAGCAGCACGGCGGGCAGCGCGATCCAGCCGCCCACGGCGTGGACCACGATGGAGCCGGCGAAGTCGTGGAATTCGGCGCCGAAGGCCTGGGCCAGCCAGGCTTGCACGCCGAAGTGCTGGTTCCAGGCGATGCCTTCGAAGAAGGGGTAGACCAGGCCCACCAGCACCGCGGTGGCGATCAGTTGCGGATTGAACTTGGAGCGCTCGGCGATGCCGCCCGAGATGATGGCCGGGATGGCGGCGGCGAAGGTCAGGAGGAAGAAGAACTTGACCAGTTCGAAGCCGCTTCGCTGCGCCAGCGTCTCGGCGCCGGCGAAGAAGCTCACGCCGTAGGCGACGTAGTAGCCGATGAAGAAATAGACGATGGTCGAGACCGCGAAGTCGGCCAGGATCTTGACCAGGGCGTTGACCTGGTTTTTCTTGCGCACCGTGCCCAGTTCGAGGAACGCGAAGCCGGCGTGCATGGCCAGGATCATGATGGCCCCCAGCAGGATGAACAGCGCGTCTGCGCCATTTTTGTGATCGTCCACCTGAAAATCTCCCAAAAATTGTGCAACTGAAGAATCGAAAGTCGGACATAAAGCAAATTTCGTTCCATTTTGGTGATTTTCATGCAGTGGATTGATTTAAAAGGACTATCTGTCGGTAATTCTTTTGGGGGAGCGGGGAAAATGCACGAAGTCCGTGCGAAATTCGAGCCTGCGTTGACATCAAGCCATATTTTGGTGCGGCGTTTGTTGGCTCGAAGAAATGGGAGAAAACAGCAAGTCATACACGTTTCATCGGACGGTCATACTCGATTGCTAAATTGCAACTCCTTCGTCCACCGCCAACAGGAGTCGCCATGCCACACCAACAGGATCCAGCCGACAGCAGCCGCCGTCGTTTCTTGCGCGATAGCGCCGCCACCACCCTGGGCGCCGGCGCGCTGATCGCCGCGCCGGCCCGGGCCCAGGCGCCCGCCATCGTCACCTCCGAGCGCCTGCGCCCGCAGTTGCCGGGCGGCGTGATGAGCGGCGACGTGACGCGCGACAGCGCCATCGTGTGGAGCCGCACCGATCGCAACGCGCGCATGCTGCTGGAATATTCCACAGACGAGAATTTCGCCAACGCCACCCGTATCCAGGGGCCGCTGGCGCTGGCCCGCGACGACTTCACCGCGCGCATGGATCTGCGCGGCCTGCCGGCCGGGCGTCGCCTGTTTTATCGCGTGCGTTTCCAGGATCTGGTGCACGAGTCGGCGCTCAGCGAGCCGCTGACCGGCAGCGTGATGTTGCCGGCCGGCGCGCATGGCGGCCCGACGCGTGACATTAGCTTCGCGTTCTCCGGCGACGAGGCCGGGCAGGGCTGGGGCATCAATGAAGGCTGGGGCGGCTATCGCATTTATGAAAGCATGCGCCGCTTCCGCCCCGATTTCTTCATCCATTCGGGCGACCAGATCTATGCCGACGGGCCGTTGCAGGCGGAGGTGAAGCTGGATGACGGCAGCCTGTGGCGCAATCTCGTCACCGAGGCCAAGTCCAAGGTGGCGCAGACGCTGGACGACTATCGCGGCAACTTCGCCTACAACATGCTGGATGCGAACAAGCGCCGCTTCTGTGCCGAGGTGCCGTTCCTGGTCCAGTGGGACGATCACGAAGTGCGCAACAACTGGTATCCCGGCCAGGTGATCGGCAAGGAAGAAACGCGCTACACCGAGCGTCGGATAGACGTGCTGATGGAGCGCTCACGCCGCGCGATGTTCGAGCACAATCCCTTCCGCATCGACAGCGCCGATCCTTTCCGCGTCTATCGCGCGTTCAACCACGGGCCGCTGCTGGAAGTGTTCATGCTGGACGAGCGCAGCTACCGCGGCGCCAATTCGCCGAACCGCCAGCAGGGCGGGCACGACGCCGATTTCCTCGGCCCGCAGCAGATGCGCTGGATCAAGCAGGCGCTGCTGCGTTCGCGCTCGACCTGGAAGGTGATCGCCAGCGACATGCCGATTTCCATCGTGGTGCCCGACCTGAATCCCGACGTGCCCAAGGGCACCTATGAGGCCTGGGCCAATGCCGACAACGGCAAGCCCTCCGGCCGCGAGCTGGAGGTAGCGGAGCTGCTGCGCTTCATCAAGCGGCACGATATCAAGAATGTGGTCTGGGTGACGGCCGACGTGCATTACGCCTCCGCCACTTACTACGCACCCGAGCGTGCGCAGTTCACCGATTTCAAGCCGTTCTGGGAATTTGTCGGCGGTCCGCTCAGCGCGGGCACCTTCGGTCCGGGCGAGATCGACCGCACTTTCGGTCCCGACGTGCGTTTCGTCAGCATCCCCGCCGACATGAAGCAGAATCGCTCGCCGGCCGACCTGCTCCAGTTCTTCGGCATCGGCAAGATCGATGCAAAGACCAAGGCCATGACGGTGTCGCTGCATAACGTCGATGGTAAGGAAATCTACAAGGTCGAGCTGCCGCCGGAAGCCTGAGCCGGCGGCCGGGCGGGATCAGAAGCCGGCGTCGGAGCCGAAGCTGCCGGTATTGCCGCGGCCGCCGCTCATGCCACCCATCCCGCCGGCACTGCCGACGCCGCCCAGGCCTCCTCCCATGCCTCCCGGCGACCGGCCGCGTCCACCGCCGCGGCCGCCTTCGCTCTTGCCGGGGCCGTCGGCCACGCGTTGCATGCGGTCCAGGATGTAGTCCTGGACCTGCTTGCGCTGCGGGTCATCCAGCGCGTCGGCCATGGAAAACCAGAGTTCGCGCAATTGGTGTGCTTCCTGTTCGGAAGCCGCACTGTCTTCATCATAGGCGGCCGCCAGCGCGCGGAATTCGGCGCCGGGCGTGCGCAGCACCTTGTCGGTCACCTCTTGCAGGCGCGCGCGGCGTTGCTGGCGCTGGGCCAGGATGGCGCGCGTCTTCTGTTCGGTCTGGTGCCACAGGGTTTGCTGATTGGAATTGAGCTTGAGATCGGTCTTGAGCTGCTCGGTCATCGGCAAGATGTCGACGGCGATCAGATCGACCAGTGGCGCCGCATGGGCCGGCGCTGAGATCGCCAGTACAAGGCCGAGGCCGGCGGCGCCGAGTGCGCACCGGAAATGAAAGGATGGGGTTCGCATTGTGGCTCCGCGCGGATAAAGCGGAGATTTAAGCAGCGCAACGCGCTCATGTCCGCGCGCGAAGCATCCGGTAACACTTCATTGATGCTTGTGCAGCGCTCGGCCGGAGATCAGCCCGGTCCGGCCAGCTTGCGCGAGATGGCGGCGCAAGTCTCCAGCAGCGGGCGGATATAGGTGTGTTGCGCATCTTCCTGGCGGCGGAACAGTGGGATGCTGATGCTGATACAGGCGGCCGGCACGCCATCGCGGCTCATGATGGCGGCGCCGTAGCAAAAGATCTGCGCTTCGTTTTCTTCGCGATCCTCGGCATAGCCGCGTTCGCGCGTCTGTTCGATCTCGGTGCGCAGCGCGGCGACATCGGTGATGGTATGTTCGGTGAAGCGTTCCATGCGGATGGCGCCCATCAGGCGTTCGCGGCGCTCTTCATCGAGGCCGGCCAGGTAAGCCTTGCCGACCGAGCTGGAGTAGAGCGTGACGCGGGTGCCGATGCGCGAGGTCATGCGCACGGCCTGGGGGCTTTCCAGCTTTTCGATATACACCATGCCGGCGTCGCTGGGCACGGCCAGGTGCACCGTCTCGCGCGTGGCGTCGCGCAGCGCGCGCAGGCTGTCGATGGAGGTGGCGCGGATATCGCTGCGGTCCCAGGCGCGGCTGGCCAGGTTGATCAGGCGCGGGCCGACTTCGAATTGCTTGGTGCGCGGGTTTTCCACTACCATGCCCTCGGCCATCAGTGCGGCCAGGATGCGATAGACGGTAGGACGAGGATAGCCCGACAGCGCGGCCAGTTGGGCGATGGTCAGCGGCGTATCCTGGTCGGCGATCAGTTGCAGCACGGCGACGAACTTGGAGAAGGCGGCGGTGCCGGCGATCTTGGTCTGGTCTTCCGTGGCTTTATCTTGTGCAGACATGGGGGATGGACGCTGTTGGGTTCGTTGCGGGTGGCGGCGCCAGATTATAGCGGAGCGGTTTGTGCATGTTAAAAAGGCCCGCGCCGGCATGGAGGCGCTGACGCGGGCAAATGGCATGCAAACGTTGCGATGTTGCGCGTGCTGCTGCGCTTCAGGCGATCAGGTAGCCGCCATCGACCGGCACGATGGTGCCCGTCATGAAGGAGGCAGCCGGGGTGCACAGGAAGGCCACCACGTTGCCGATATCTTCCGGCGTGCCCCAGCGGTTCAGCGGCGTGCGCGCCAGGATGGGGCCGGAGCGGGCAGGGTCGTCCTGCAGCGCCTGGGTCAGCGGGGTGGCGATCCAGCCCGGCGCCACGGCGTTGACGCGGATGCCGTCGGCGGCATAGGCGATGGCCAGCGATTTGGTCAACTGGGCCACGCCGCCCTTGCTGGCGCTGTAGCCAGGCACCAGGCCGCCGCCGAAGAAGCTCAGCATGGACGCGGTGTTGACGATGCAGCCCTTGGATTGCTTGAGCAGCTCGCGGGCGGCCGCGCACACGCGCATGGTGCCGGTCAGGTTGACCGCGATCACCTGCTCGAACACCTCGGTTTCCAACTCGGCGCCGCGCTTGATGATGCCGGCGCAGTTGACCACGATGTCCAGCTTGTCGATCTTGGCCAGCGCGCCGCGCACGCTATCTTCGGAGGCCACGTTCATCTCGATCAGCGAGACGTCGGTGCCCTTGAATTCATCGGTGGCGAAGGGCGGCAGGCCGGCGGCGATCACCTTGGCGCCCATCGAGGCCAGCTGGCGCGCGATGGCGCCGCCGATGCCCTGCGTGCCGCCGGTGACCAGGGCGGTCTTGCCCTTGAAGAGATCGGGAGTGAAGCTCATGTCGTTTCCTTTGATGTGATGCGGGGGACTGGCTGGATGGCATCGCCGGTGCGGGCGGCGATGCCATCGGGTCAGGCTCCTGCGCTTCCCGCAGGAAGCAGGGCCTTCATCAGGCGTGCGAGTCGATCGGCTTGTCGACCACGAACATGTACACCAGCGCGGCGGCGAATGCCACGGCGGCGCTGATCAGCAGCGCGTTGACGAAGGAGTGGGTCTGGTCCACCACCACGCCGGTGATTACCGGGGCCAGCGAGCCGCCCAGGTAGCCGCCGAAGTTCTGCATGCTGCCCAGCGACGCTACCAGGCGGCGCGGAATCGCCACCGAGACCAGCGCCCAGGCGCCGCCGGAGGCCATGTTCACGAAGGCCATGGCCAGCGAGATATAGACGATCGCCATGGTGGTGCTCGGGGTGTAGGCGGCGGGAATGGTGAACGCGCCCGCGCCGATCAGGCCGGCGCAGATCGGCCACTTGCGGCTGCGGATGGCGGGCATGCCGCGCTTCATCAAGCCGTCGGCGATGTAGCCCGAGGACAGCATGCCCAGCGTGCCGAAGATGTAGGGAATCACCACCACCCAGCCGGTGCGCGCGATCGACAGATGGCGCTCGTGCTCCAGGTAGGCCGGCAGCCAGGTCAGGTACAGCCACACCATGTAGATCACGCCCATGAAGCCGAACAGCATGCCCCAGGTGGTGCGGTACTTGAACAGGCTTTTCCACTCGGCCCAGGTCAGCTTGGCATTGGCGTTGGGATCGTTGTCGTTGTCATCGGCCAGGTAGAGCACTTCGGACGGCGTCAGTGCGACTTCGTTGCGGTTGCGGTAGAAGATGTACCAGCCGACCGACACCGCGATGCCCAGCACGCCCATGATGACGAACATCATGCGCCAGCCGAAGGACAGCATCAGCACGGTGAGGATCGGTGGCGCCAGCGCCGGGCCGATGGTGGAGGAGGCCACGAAGATGCCGGTCGGGCCGCCGCGCTCACGCATGGCGAACCATTCCGACACCACCTTGGCGCCGGCCGGGAATTGCGGCGCCTCGCCCAGGCCCAGGAACACGCGGGCCACCAGGAACTGCTGCAACGAGCTGACGAAACCGCCCGCCAGTTGCGCCACCGACCAGATGAACATGCCGGCGCCCAGCATCGCGCGCGCGCCGAACTTGTCGAGCATGGCGCCGATGGGCAATTGCGAGAAGGCATAGGCCAGCGAGAAGGCCGACAGCAACAGGCCCATCTGCGAGGCCGACAGGCCCAGTTCCTGGCTGACGGAATGGTTGGCGATGGACAGGGTGCTGCGGTCAAGGTAATTGACGATGCCTGCCAGCATCAGGACGTTGATCTTGCCCCTGATTGACGGACACCTATCTAAGCGACATTGGCCAGCTCGTACTGCTCTGGGCTGAGGTAGCCCAGGGTCGAGTGCAGCCGGATCCGATTGTAGTCAACCTCAATGTAGTCAAACACATGAGCCTTGGCCTGC
>WNDX01000174.1 GCA_009914615.1 Herbaspirillum frisingense | reverse complement strand
ATCGCGCCCCCTAACCAAAGAAACGACGGGGTGGGGGCCAGCGCCTACGGCGCCGCCCGCCTCCATCAATTGACCAGAGCTAAAGACTCGGGTCCTATTGGGGCGACAAGTATTCTGACACGGGGGGTCTGCTCCAAGGGTAATAGCGTTGGAGAGTTGATTATATTCTCAATTTGCGAGAATTTTTAGTTGACGGACTTGGTCAATTGTCTCTGTGATCTAGCGGCAAAGTGGGATGGCGCGAGTGGAAGGATTAAAGCCGGAAATGAAAAAGCCGGATCAACCTCGTGGTTGATCCGGCTTCGGATTCTGGTCGGGGTGAGAGGATTCGAACCTCCGGCCTCTACGTCCCGAACGTAGCGCTCTACCAGGCTAAGCTACACCCCGTCGAGTGAGAACTGAATCAATGATTCCGGTCTACTGCGAAAGCCGATAATTCTAACAGGGATTTTTTGAATTGGCTATCCGGAAGTGAAACTATTGCGTCGGCGGCGCGTCGGGCGGCGACTTCCGCCTGTTCGCGGGTGTAGGCCAGGGCGCCGGAGTGGGTGATGGCGGCGAGCACTTCGTCGAAATGCTGCTCGTCGCCGTTCTCGATACAGGTGCGCACCAGCGCGCGCTGCTGCGGCGTGCCGTGCTGCATCAGCCAGATCAGCGGCAGGGTGGGCTTGCCTTCGCGCAGGTCGTCGCCGACGTTCTTGCCGATTTCGGCGCTGTTGCCGGAGTAGTCCAGGACGTCGTCGATCAGCTGGAAGGCGGTGCCGATCGAGCGGCCGTACTCGCCGGCGGCTTCGATGCCGGCTTCGTCGGCGCCGGCGATCAAGGCGCCGATCTGGCTGGCGGCCTCGAACAGCTTGGCGGTCTTGGAGCGGATCACCTGCAGGTAGCCGGTCTCATCGACATCCGGGTTGTGCATGTTGAGCAGCTGCAGCACTTCGCCTTCGGCGATGACGTTGGTGGCGTCGGCCACGATTTCCATCACGCGCGGGTTGCCCACGGCGACCATCATCTGGAAGGCGCGCGAGTACAGGAAGTCGCCCACCAGCACCGATGCGGCGTTGCCGAACATGGCGTTGGCGGTCTGCTTGCCGCGGCGCAACGAGGATTCGTCCACCACGTCGTCGTGCAGCAGGGTGGCGGTATGGATGAATTCGATGACCGCCGCCAGCGTGTGGTGGTGCTCGCCCTTGTAGCCGAAGGCGTTGGCGATGAGCACGACCAGTACCGGGCGCAGGCGTTTGCCGCCGGCGCTGATGATGTATTCGGCCACCTGGTTGACCAGTGGCACTTCCGAATACAGTTGCCGGCGGATGACGGCGTTGACCGCCTCCATGTCGGCGACGATCGGGTCCATGATGGATTGTTGCGAAGCGTTTTGTACGGCGGCGGACAAGGCGGAACCTGTGGGAAATGGTTATTCGCGAGATTATACGATGACAACGCATGGCGACGCCAAAGCCTGTGCCGCCGGATTCTGGCCGTTTATCGTGCCCTGGGGAAATAGTGGGCTGGTCAAGCCGGCAAGATGGGGGAATTGTCCGTCCGGAAACTGTGTTGCGTTGCGGCCGCCGAAGGCGCAATGCCTTTTGACCGAGAAGCTAAGTCTATGTATAATTTGGTGTTTTCCTGTTTCGCCGGGTGTTTGGCGCAGGGGGAAATCGTTCATTAATCATTCGTGAGGTTTCACATGTACGCGGTCATAAAAACCGGCGGCAAACAATACAAAGTTGCTGCTGGCGAAAAACTCAAAGTAGAACAGATACCGGCTGACATTGGCTCCGAAATCACTTTGGATCAAGTGCTCGCAGTGGGCGCTGGCGAAACCGTGAAGTTCGGTGCGCCGCTGGTCGCAGGTGCTACGGTGCTGGCTACGGTGGTAGCGCAAGGTCGCCATGACAAGGTCCGCATCTTCAAGATGCGTCGCCGTAAGCATTACCAAAAGCGTCAAGGCCATCGTCAGAACTACACCGAACTGCAAATCGTCTCGATCAACGCTTAATTGGCGTTGCGGGTCACCGGTTCATTCAAAGTTATCAAGGAGTCTTAAATGGCACACAAAAAAGGCGGCGGCACTACGCGCAACGGCCGTGATTCAGAATCGAAGCGCCTTGGCGTGAAGGTTTACGGCGGCCAAGCCATCAATGCAGGCGGCATCATCATCCGTCAACGCGGCACCCGCGTTCACGCTGGTGAGAACGTCGGCGTCGGCAAGGACCACACCCTGTTCGCCCTGAAGGACGGCAAGGTGAAGTTCGTTGTCAAGGGCCTGCAACAGCGCCAATACGCTACCGTCGTGACGGCTTAAGCGTTTCGCGCCCTCCGGCATTGCCGGAATCAGGCATCAAGAAAAGGCTCTGCCGCTGGTGGAGCCTTTTTAGTTTTTTGAAGAGCCGTCAACAAAGCGCCGAACCTCAAACGCCCTCCGGGCGTCGCCAGGCGATATCGGGCATGATGAGCGTCAAGGGAAGGCAGATCTGCATCCCGCTTCGACGTTTTGTTCGCGGCTCCCATGAGGCGTCAATATCATGAAATTCATCGACGAAGCACGCATTGAAGTCGTGGCTGGCGATGGCGGCAACGGTGTCGCCAGCTTCTGCCGCGAAAAATTCCGCCCCTTCGGCGGTCCCGACGGCGGCGACGGCGGCAAGGGCGGCACCATCTGGGCCGTGGCCGACCGCAATGTCAACACCCTGATCGATTACCGCTATGCCAAGCTGCACCGCGCAGGCCGCGGCGAGAACGGTCGCGGCTCCGATTGCTACGGCAAGGGCGCCGACGACGTTTTCCTGCGCATGCCGGTAGGCACGCTGATCGTTGACATCAACACCGGCGAGCACATCGCCGACCTGACCCATCACGATCAGACCGTGATGCTGGCCAAGGGCGGCGAGGGCGGCTGGGGCAACATCCACTTCAAGACCTCGACCAACCGCGCGCCGCGCCAGAAGACCGAGGGCAAGGAAGGCGAGCGCCGCGAACTGCGCCTGGAGCTGAAGGTGCTGGCCGACGTCGGCCTGCTGGGCATGCCCAATGCCGGCAAATCGACTTTCATCACGGCCGTGTCCAACGCCCGTCCGAAGATCGCCGACTACCCGTTCACCACGCTGCACCCCAATCTGGGCGTGGTGCGCGTGAGTCATGAAAAGAGCTTCGTGATCGCCGATATTCCCGGCCTGATCGAAGGCGCGGCCGATGGCGCCGGCCTGGGCGTGCAGTTCCTGCGCCACCTCCAGCGTACCGGCTTGCTGCTGCACATCGTCGATCTGGCGCCGTTCAACGACGAAGTCGATCCGGTCAAGGAAGCCAAGGCCATCGTCAAGGAATTGAAGAACTACGACCAGTCGCTGTTCGACAAGCCGCGCTGGCTGGTCCTCAACAAGCTGGACGTGGTGCCCGAGGCCGACCGCGCCAAGCGCGTGAAGGATTTCGTCAAGCGCTTCGGCTGGAAGGGCCCGGTGTTCGAGATCTCGGCGCTGAATCGCGACGGTTGCGAAGACCTGATCAACGAAATCTACAGCTATCTGGAAATCAAGCGCGCCGAGGAACACCGCGCCGAAGAGACCCAGATGACCGAAGAAGCCCGCGGCATCTCCAGCATCGATCCGGACGATCCGCGCTTCAAGGTCCTCGACTGATCTTCCCCGCCGCATCGCGGCGGCTGCGCGGCCGGGCCGTTCCGGCTATCATCTTCGCTTTCGGATTTCGCGTCTCAGAAGAATATGCAATCGGTCATTCACAGCGCCAAACGGCTGATCATCAAGGTAGGTTCATCGCTGGTCACCAATGACGGCAAGGGGCTGGACGCCAGCGCCATCGCCCGTTGGGCGGAGCAGATCGCGCAGCTGCGCGGGCTCGGCAAGGAAGTGGTGCTGGTCAGCTCCGGTGCGGTGGCCGAAGGCATGCAACGCCTGGGCTTCGACAAGCGCCCGACCGGCATCCATCACCTGCAGGCTTGCGCCGCCGTCGGCCAGATGGGCTTGGCGCAGATCTACGAGACCAGTTTCCGCAAGCATGACCTGCACACCGCACAGGTGCTGCTGACCCACGCCGACCTGGCCGACCGCGAACGCTATCTGAATGCCCGCTCCACGCTGTTCGCGCTGCTGCAACTGGGCGTGGTTCCGGTCATCAACGAGAACGACACCGTGGTCACCGATGAAATCAAGTTCGGCGACAACGACACTTTGGGCGCACTGGTGGCCAACCTGATCGAAGCCGATGCGCTGGTGATCCTGACCGACCAGCCTGGCCTGTTCACGGCCGATCCGCGCAAGGACCCGTCCGCCACCCTGATTTCACAAGCCCGCGCCGGTGATCCTTCGCTGGAACTGATTGCCGGCGGCACCGGCACCGGCATCGGCCGTGGCGGCATGCTGACCAAGATCCTGGCGGCCAAGCGCGCCGCTACTTCTGGCGCCCACACCGTGATCGCCTGGGGACGCGAAGACAGCGTGCTCACGCGCCTGGCCGCCGGCGAGGCGATCGGCACCCAGCTCAACGCCGAAACCGCGCAGCTCACCGCGCGCAAGCAATGGATGGCCGATCACCTGCAGACGGCCGGCCGCGTGGTGCTGGATGCGGGCGCGGTGCAGAAACTGACTTCTGAAGGCAAATCGCTGCTGCCCATCGGCGTGGTGGAAGTGTCCGGCGAATTCGGGCGCGGCGACGTGATCACCTGCGTGGACGGCGCGGGCCGTGCGGTCGCGCGCGGCATGAGCAACTACACCAGCTCGGATGCGCGCCGCATCATTCGCCATCCTTCTTCCGAGATCCAGGCCATCCTGGGCTTCGTGGAAGAGCCGGAACTGGTGCACCGGGATAACCTGGTGCTGCTGTGATGCCATTCTGTAAATGATATAAATAAAAAAGCGCGGCCTGGCCGCGCTTTTTTGCTGGAGCAGGGAACCGGGTGAGGCACTTGCCGCACCCCGTCGCCTGTGCCGATATCAGCGACGCACCGGATCGATGCGTGTCTGCGTCTTCAGGCGGTTGACGATGCTCTTGAGGTTCTCGTTGTCGGCGATCATCTTGCCGTCGCAGAAATAATCGCGGAACAGCGCGCCGTCGATGCGATTGGCGCCGATGTCGCGGATCGGCTGCCACTTGTCGCGACGCGAACGCGACCACTTGCCGTCCGGGTGGCCGAAGGCATAGGTCTTCTTTTCCCAGGTTTCGCAGCGCATGCCTTCATACATCACGTTCACCGCGCCGCCTTCGGTCTTGGTCACCACCGTGTAGCGCACCACCTTGTCGGTGCCGATCGAGACCGAATTGGTATCGACGAAGGCCCTCATGGTGGCGTTGGGGCTCAGGTAGAACTCGGACAGGTTGGCCTCCTGCGGCGTCGGCGGCAACTGCACGGCGATTTCCTGCCAGGGCTTGGCTTCATCGTCGAAGTCTTCGTCGAAGCTTTGCGCCAGCGCGCCGGCGCAGGCGGCCAGCAGCGAGCAGGCCAGCGCAGCGCGGCGCAGCGTGCGCAGGTTGAACAGCGGTGAGGTCGACGTCTGGTGTTGTTGCGGCTGCAAGGAAGAGGGCATGTGGCTCACTTGGTATCGGGCGCGGCCGTGTTGGGCGGCAGGGCCTGTTGGACTGGATTCTGGTTGGCGGCCGCCGGACGGGCCGGGTTGTCGCCGCGGCGCGGGCCTTGCGCTGGCCGGTTCAGGAAGCGCGACAATTCCTGCAGCGCCTGCTGGTAGACCTCGCGCTTGAATTCGATGACCACGTCCAGCGGCACCCAGTAATCGTGCCAACGCCAGGCGTCGAATTCGGGATGCGAAGTGCCGCGCAGATTGACATCGCAGTCGCGGCCGACCATGCGCAGCAGGAACCAGATCTGTTTCTGGCCGCGATAATGGCCGCGCACTTCGCGCTTGATGAAATGGTCGGGGACTTCGTAGCGCAGCCAGTCGCGGGTGCGGCCGATGATCTTGACGTGCTCCGCGCGCAGGCCGATTTCTTCCTCCAGCTCGCGGAACATGGCCTGTTCGGGCGTCTCGCCGTGCTTGATGCCGCCTTGCGGAAATTGCCAGGAGTGCTCGCGCACGCGCTTGCCCCACCACACCTCGTTATTGGCGTTGAGCAGAATGATGCCGACGTTCGGGCGAAAGCCTTCTCGATCCAGCATGGTGTACCTCAAAACTTTCTGCGGCTGGACGACCCTTTCAGGCTAACTCATGCGACTGCGCGCGCGTGCAAACGCCTGCGCGACAGGCGCGTCAGGAGCAATCACATCGATGTGCGGATGTCATTGAAACTAGGAGCAATTCTGCAAAGAAAGGGCGCATCAGCCAGCTAATCCTTTAAAATTGGAATGATTATAACCCTCCTCTTTTTAAAAAGAACCGACCGTCATGCGCGCCTCACGTTTTTTTATTTCCACCCTGAAAGAAGCTCCTTCCGACGCTGAAATCGTCAGCCACAAGCTGATGATGCGGGCCGGGATGATCAAGCGCCTCGGGGCCGGCATCTACACCTACATGCCGATGGGACTGCGCGTGATCCGCAAGGTCGAGGCCATCGTGCGCGAAGAAATGAACCGCGCCGGCGCCATCGAACTGCTGATGCCGGTGGTGCAGCCGGCCGAGCTGTGGCAGGAAACCGGTCGCTGGAACAAGATGGGCGCGGAGCTGATGCGCGTGAAGGATCGCCACGGCCGCGACTTCGCGATCCAGCCGACTTCCGAAGAAGTGGTGACCGACGTGGCGCGCACCGAGCTGCGCAGCTACAAGCAGCTGCCGGTCAACTTCTACCATATCCAGACCAAGTTCCGCGACGAGCGCCGCCCGCGCTTCGGCCTGATGCGCGGCCGCGAATTCACGATGAAGGACGCCTATTCCTTCGACCGCGACATGGACGGCCTGAAGAAGTCCTACCAGGCGATGTATGACGCCTACGTGCGCATCTTCACCCGCTTCGGCCTGGAGTTCCGCGCGGTGGCGGCCGACAACGGCGCCATCGGCGGTTCCGGTTCGCATGAATTCCACGTGATCGCCGCCACCGGCGAAGACGCGCTGGTGTACTGCCCGACCTCCGACTACGCGGCCAACATGGAAGCCGCCGAGGCGCTGGCCGCGGACAGCGCGCGCCCCGCCGCCAAGGAAGAACTGAAGAAGACCGCGACCCCCGGCAAGGCCAAGTGCGAAGCCGTGGCCGAACTGCTGGGCCTGCCGCTGGCGCGCACGGTCAAGTCCATCGTGCTGGCGGTGGATAATGAAGATCCGGCCAAGAAGGAAATCTGGCTGCTGATGCTGCGCGGCGACCATGAGCTTAACGAGGTGAAAGCCAGCAAGATCCCCGGTCTCGGCACCTATCGCTTCGCCAACGAAGGCGAGATCGTCGAATGGTTTGGCACGCCGCCCGGCTACCTGGGCCCGATCGGCACCAGGAAGCCGGTCAAGGTGGTGGCCGACCGCACCGTGGCCAACATGGCCGATTTCGTCTGTGGCGCCAACGAAGCCGACTTCCACTACACCGGCGCCAACTGGGGCCGCGACCTGCCCGAGCCGCTGGTGGCGGACCTCCGCAACGTGGTCGAAGGCGACGCCTCGCCGGACGGCAAGGGTGTGCTGGCGATCCAGCGCGGCATCGAGGTGGGCCACGTGTTCCAGCTCGGCACCACCTATTCGGAATCGATGAAGGCCACCTACCTAGACGAAGCCGGCAAGCCGCAACCGCTGGTGATGGGTTGCTACGGCATCGGCGTGACCCGTATCCTGGGCGCCGCCATCGAGCAGAACTTCGACGACAAGGGCATCATCTGGCCGACCGCCATCGCGCCTTTCCAGGTGGTGCTGTGCCCGATGGGCTATGACCGCAGCGAAGCGGTCAAGACCGAGATCGACCAGCTTTACGCGCAGCTGAACGACGCCGGCGTGGACGTGGTGCTGGATGACCGCGGCGAGCGCCCGGGCGCGATGTTCGCCGACTGGGAGCTGATCGGTGTGCCGCATCGCATCGTGGTGGGCGACCGCGGCCTGAAGGACGGCAACGTCGAATACCAGGGCCGTCGCGACACCGAAGCGACCCAAGTGCCGCTGGCCGACGCGCTGGCGTTCATCAAGGGCAAGCTGGCGGCCTGATCGTTCGGACGCGACAATGAAAAAGGCGGATGCCATCGCGGCATCCGCCTTTTTTCTTATTGGTTACGGCTGAGCAATCCCGCCCCGGGCAGTCCCGCGAGGCGCTGTCTGTCTCTCGTGCCGCCCGGCAGTCCGGTTTGCCGTCTTATCTTATTTGGCGGGCTCCGGCTGGCCGGGAACGACGGTCACGGTTTCACGATAGATACCGCCTGATCTTGCCCCCGTTTCACGGACACCCCTATAAGCGATTAACTATCGCAATAGGAGGTGGACGATGACCAAGAGCAAGGCAGGCAGAAAGGGGCAGGAGTTCAGCCTGGAGTTCAGGCAGCAGGCACTGTTGCGAGCGGCCACAGAAGGGGTAACCACGGTGGCTCGTGATCTGGGGTTGCAGCCTGCCCAGCTGTACAGTTGGCGCGCCCAGGCGCGGCGGCACGACCAGGACGATCAGGCACAACGCTTGGAGTTGGCCGAACATGCACGGCTCAAACGTGAAGTGGCGCGGCTGGAGGAGGAGAACGCTTTC
>WNDX01000173.1 GCA_009914615.1 Herbaspirillum frisingense | reverse complement strand
GCTACGCTGGTTTGCGACGCGCTGCGCATGGCGCTGTTTGCTCGCAATCGGCCTCGGGGAGTGATCGTGCATACTGACCGTGGTAGCCAATACTGCTCGCGCGAGCACCGCGCCCTGTTGGAGCAATACGCTTTGATCGCCAGCATGAGTGCCAGAGGCAACTGCTACGACAACGCAGCAATGGAGAGTTGGAACCACAGTCTGAAGGTCGAGGCCATCCATGGTGAACACCTCGCCACACGGGAGCAGGCCAAGGCTCATGTGTTTGACTACATTGAGGTTGACTACAATCGGATCCGGCTGCACTCGACCCTGGGCTACCTCAGCCCAGAGCAGTACGAGCTGGCCAATGTCGCTTAGATAGGTGTCCGTAAATCAGGGGCAAGATCACCCGGACTTGTCAGAAAGCTTTCTCCGGTCATTTGTCCAGAGGATGAAATTTCATTATCCATACGACAATATTTAGGCCGCCCGCCTCGCGCCCCGCTTGCGCTCCGGATCCACGTGACATGCGGGCCCGCCGGCTTGATGAGAGAACGTTCTCTGACCTGTTCCGACAAATGATTCCACAAGGAAATACCATTTTGTCACTAAAATCTCTTCTCTTTCATATGAGAAAAATGTGACAAACGCAGATGAGAGTTGTCATAAACTCGTCATACATCCTAAATACACTGCCCGCAAAACTTGGATGGACAGGGACCATTGATGACGAGAAAAGCAAAACCGGAAAACAGCCCTCAACCTGAACTTCCCGCCAATACGATTTACCTGAACCGCGAACTCTCGCAGCTTGCCTTCAACCGCCGCGTGCTGGCCCAGGCCGAGGACGCCAGCGTTCCCCTGCTGGAACGCCTGCGCTATCTGTGCATCTGCAGCAGCAATCTCGACGAGTTCTTCGAAGTGCGCATCGCCAGCCTGCTGGCCAACCGCATCGAAGGCGAGAACATCGATCCGCCCGAACTGCGCGCCGCGCTGGAGCGCACCAGCGCCGAATGCCACCGCATCGTGACGCGCCAGTACCAACTGCTCAACGATGACATCCTGCCGCAACTGGCCGCCAACGGCATTCACCTGCTGCGCCACGAAGACCGCAACGAAGCGCAGCGCGCCTGGGTCAAGGGCTATTTCGAGCAAAACGTGCGTCCGCTGCTCACGCCGATCGGCCTGGATCCGGCCCACCCCTTCCCGCAGGTGCTCAACAAGAGCTTGAACTTCATCATCGAGCTGTCCGGCAAGGATGCCTTCGGCCGCGGCACCGGCATCGTCATCGTCAAGGCGCCGCGCGTGCTGCCGCGCGTGATCAAGCTGCCCGGCCACCTTTCTGCCAAGGGCACGTCCTCGTTCTGCCTGCTGTCTTCGGTGATCCACGCCCATATCGCCGAGCTGTTCCCCGGCCGCGAGATCACGGCCTATTCGCAGTTCCGCGTCACCCGCAACAGCGACCTGTGGGTGGATGAAGAAGAAGTGAAGAACCTGCGCCAGGCGCTGGAAACCGAATTGCAAAGCCGACAATTCGGCGTGGCGGTGCGGCTGGAAGTGGCCAGCAACTGCCCCGAGCACCTGGCCCAGTTCCTGCTGAACCAGTTCAACATCGAGCGCAACCGCCTGTACGCGGTCGAGGGCCCGGTGAACATGGTGCGCCTGTCCGAGATCGTCAATCTGGTGAACCAGCCCGAGCTGCGCTTCCCGCCGTTCTCGCCTACCCTGCCGCACCAGCTGATCACCGAAAACATCTTCAGCGCGCTGGACAAGAAGGACGTGCTGCTGCACCACCCCTTCCAGTCCTTCCAGCCGGTGGTCGATTTCATCCGCACCGCGGCGCACGATCCGCGCGTGCTGGCGATCAAGCAGACCATCTACCGCACCGGCATGAACTCCGACCTGATGGAGGCGCTCATCTACGCCGCCCACCATGGCAAGGAAGTGACGGTGATCGTGGAGCTGATGGCGCGCTTCGACGAAGAAGCCAACATCAACTGGGCGGTCAAGCTGGAACAGGCCGGCGCCCAGGTGGTGTACGGCGTGGTGGGGCTGAAGACCCACGCCAAGCTGGCGCTGGTGATCCGCAGCGAAGACCAGGGCCTGCGCTTCTACGCTCACCTTGGCACCGGCAACTATCACCCCAACACCACCAAGTTCTATACCGACTTCGGCCTGCTGACCTCCAATCAGGAGCTCACCTCCGAAGTCAACGAAGTGTTCATCCACCTGACCAGCCTGACCAAGCCGCGCAGCCTGTCGCGCCTGTGGCTGGCGCCGTTCACGCTGCAAAAGGAAATCATCCGCGCCATCCGCAACGAGGCGCAGATCGCCCGCGAAGGCCGGCCTGCGCGCATCATCGCCAAGATGAACGCGCTGCTGGACGAATCGGTGATCCGCGCGCTGTACGCGGCCTCGGCCGACGGCGTGAAGATCGACCTGATCGTGCGCGGCGCCTGCGCGCTGCGCCCGGGCGTGCCGGGCCTGTCGGAAAACATCAAGGTGCGCTCCATCATCGGGCGCTACCTGGAACACTCGCGCATCTATTACTTCCGCAACGACCTGGCGCACGATGTCTATCTGGCCAGCGCCGACTGGATGAACCGGAACCTGTTCCGCCGCATCGAGGTCGCATTCCCTGTGCTGGACAAGACGCTCAAGAAACGCGTGATCACCGAGGGCCTCAATCCTTATCTGAAGGACAATACGAATTCCTGGCATCTCGACGTCAATGGCGTCTATACGCTAAAGAAGGCGCGCAGCAAGCAGCAGACTTTCAGCGCCCAGCAGCACCTGATGCAGACATTAGGCATTCCGGCGACGCCGCCGGAAGAATGAGGATGCCGCCGATTCCGTACATACAGACAGGAGCCTGAGATGGATTTGATTTTGTGGCGGCACGCGGAGGCGGAACTGGGCGAGCCCGACGAGGGACGCGCCCTGACCCCGAAAGGGCACAAGCAGGCGGCCAAGATGGCCGAATGGCTGGATCGCAACCTGCCGGAAAGCTGCCGCATCCTGGTGAGCCCGGCCACCCGCACGCTGCAGACGGTGGAAGCGCTGGGTCGCAAGTACAAGGTGCATCCCGAGCTGGCGCCCGACAAGAGCGCCGAGCACCTGCTGCGCGCGGCCAACTGGCCCGACAGCCGCGAACCGGTGCTGATCGTCGGCCACCAGCCGACGCTGGGCCTGGTGGCCTCGCAACTGATCTGCGGCCACCCGCAGGAATGGTCGCTGCGCAAATCCAACGTCTGGTGGATCGCACAACGCGAACGCGGTGACGTCACCACCAACTACCTGAAGGCGGTGATCGCGCCGGAACTGCTGGCGACTTCAGGCAAGCATCACCACCGCTGATCGTCTTCCGCTTCAGGCTTTGTCATGAAAAACGCCGCCCCTCGGGCGGCGTTTTTCATTGAGACGTATTGCGGCATCAAGACTTAGAAGGTCTCCCACTCGCCATCATCGCTGGCTGGCAGCGCGCGCGGCGCGGACTTGGCGGCAGGTGCTGGAGCGGCGGCCAGCACCGGGCGCTTGAGGGCCGCTGGCTGCGGCTTGGCGGCCGCAGCGGGTTGCGGCGCCGGCTTGACGGCGGGCTTGGGCGCACTGAAGGCGGCGCGCGAATAAGCCTGTTCTTCGGCGACGATGCGGAAGATCGAGACCTCCTGCATCAGCGTCTGCGCCTGCTGTTCCAGCGCCTTGGCGGCGGCGCTGGCTTCTTCCACCAGCGCGGCGTTCTGCTGGGTGGCTTCATCCATCTGCGTCACCGCGCGCGACACCTGATCGATGCCCGCGCTCTGCTCATTGGAAGCAGCCGAGATCTCGCCCATGATGTCGGTCACGCGTTGCACCGCACTGATCACGTCGCTCATGGTGGCGCCGGCCTGGCCGACCAGCTCGGAGCCGGCTTGCACGCGATCCACCGACAGCATGATCAATTCCTTGATTTCCTTGGCGGCGCTGGAAGAACGTTGCGCCAGCGCGCGCACTTCCGAGGCCACCACGGCGAAGCCGCGGCCTTGCTCGCCGGCGCGCGCCGCTTCCACCGCGGCGTTCAGCGCCAGGATGTTGGTCTGGAACGCGATGCCGTCGATGATGCTGACGATGTCGGTGATCTTGGCCGAGCTCTCGCGGATTTCTTCCATGGTCTGCACCACGCGGCCCACCACGGCATTACCGTCGGCGGCGATGGTCGAGGCATTCACCGCCAGCGTGGTGGCCTGGCGGGCGTTATCGGCGTTGTGCTTCACGGTGCTGGTCAGCTCTTCCATGCTGGAAGCGGTCTCTTCCAGCGAAGCGGCCTGCTGCTCGGTGCGCGAGGACAGGTCGAGGTTGCCCGAGGCGATCTCGCGGGTGGCGGTGGCGATCGCGTCGCTGCCGCCGCGCACCGCGCGCACGGTGCGGGTCAGGCTTTCCTGCATGCGCGCCAGGCCGGACAACAATTGGCCCATCTCATTCTTGGAGTGCACGTGCACCGACTGGGTCAGGTCGCCGGCGGCGATGGCGTCGAAATGCTTCAACGCGCGGCCCATCGGCTCGCCGATCGCGCGGCGCAGCGACAGCCAGCTATACAGCGCCAGGATCAGGCCGACCACGATGGCGACGGTGGAGAAGGTGCGCGAGGCTTCATAGCGGCTGGTCGATGCCGCCAGGCTTTGCGCGGCCTGCTCGGTTTCATACTTGCTCAGCGCCTGGCCATCCAGCTGCATGGCGGTATAGATGGTGCCGACCTGGCGCGCATTGTCGGCAATGGCCTGGCGGTCGCCGGTCTTGATGGCTTCGGCGAACTTGACCAGCGCCTGTTCGGTCTTCTCGATGCCCTCGGACACTTTCTTCACCAGCACCTTGCCGTCTTCGGTCTGCGGCAGCGCGGTGTACTTGGCCCACCATTGCAGCGCTTCCTTGCGGCTGTTGTCATCCATGCCGAACATGCGCTCGGCCCAGGCCTGATCGTTGGTCAGGGCGGGCTGGTCCAGCGAGGTGCGCTGGCGGCCGATCCAAATCAGGGTGTTGTCGGCGGCGACGGTCTTGGGAATGCGCTCTTCGGTCAGTTCGCGGTTGATGCTGACCGCAGCGGACATGCCGAGCAGGCCGGAGGCGCCAATGGCGACCAGCAGGACGGAAAGGATAAGGATGGCGATGGCGAGCTGCGCCTTGATAGATATGTTTTTGAGGGACATTGGACTTGGTTCCGGTGGATGAAGAGAAAACGCGGCAAGCCGCGCCACAACCCCAAGGTCGCATGTAATCCACGATGGCGGCCGTCGTTCCCTCCAGAACGCGGCGCTCGAATCCTTGGCTAAGCGCGACGCATCTCCCCCCCTTTTTTTGACGGAAACGCAAGCCGTGCTTCGGCTGTTCTAGCTTAACGGCAATATTTTAATAATCTTCAATCTTGACGTCTGTAACGCTCGCGCGACCAGTACAAAAAAAAAGCGCCGCGGCCAGATGGCGCGCGGCGCTTACAGAAAAACTTGATTTTTGATTAATAAATCCTGAGCGGCCGATGACAGCCCGATCGCCGGCACGGCCTCGCTCAGAACTCCTCGAACTCGTCGTCGCGTGCCGCCGCAGCCGGCTTCCTGGCCGCGGCGGGCGGCAGGCTGGCGACCGGCTTGGCGCTTGCCGGGATGCTTGCCGGCACATTCACGGTGCGCACGGGCGCCGCCGCCATCTGGACAGGCGCCGGCGCGGAAGCCGCCTGCGAGGCCATCTTCAGCTTGAAGATGGATACCGCATGCGCCAGCGCATCGGACTGCTCCTGCAGGCTCTCGGCGGCCGCGGCGGCCTGTTCCACCAGCGCCGCGTTCTGCTGGGTGATCTCGTCGATCTGGGCGATGGCGTTGTTGACTTCGGCGATGCCGGCGCTCTGCTCCTGGCTGGCGGCGGTGATCTCGCCCATGATGTCGGCCACGTGCTTGACCGAGGTGACGATCTCGCTCATGGTGGTGCCGGCCTCGTCCACCAGCTTGCCGCCGGCGTCGACCTTTTCCACCGAATCGCTGATGAGCTGCTTGATTTCCTTGGCGGCGGTGGCGCTGCGCTGGGCCAACGAGCGCACCTCCGAGGCCACCACGGCAAAGCCGCGGCCCTGTTCGCCGGCGCGCGCGGCTTCCACCGCCGCGTTCAGCGCCAGGATGTTGGTCTGGAAGGCAATGCCGTCGATCACGCCGATGATGTCGACGATCTTGCGCGAGCTTTCCTTGATCGAGCCCATGGTTTCCACCACGTCGCCCACCACGCGACCGCCCTTGGTGGCGTAGTCGGAGGCCGACACCACCAACTGGTTGGCCTGGCGCGCGTTTTCGGCGTTCTGCTGCACCGTGGAGGTGAGCTGCTCCATCGAGCTGGCGGTCTCTTCCAGGCTAGAGGCCTGCGATTCGGTGCGGTTGGACAGATCGACGTTGCCGCGCGCGATCTCATGCGAGGCGACAGCGATGATGGCGGCGCTTTCCTTGACCTCGTTGAGCGTGGCGGCCAGGTTGGACTGCATCGCGCCCAGCGCGTTGACCAGCGTGGCGGCTTCGTCGCGGCCGCGGTCATGGAAGTCTTGCGTCAGGTCGCCGCTGGAGATGGTCTCGGCGATACTGCCGGCGCGCTTGAGCGGGTTGACGATGGAGCGGGTGATCACGAAGGTGAAGAAGAAACCCAGGCCCAGCGTCAGCACGCCGATCACCAGCATGCCGGCCTGCGCCTTGCGGTAGCTGTCCTTGGCGTCGGCATGGGCGGCCTTCATGTCGTCTTGCTGGAAGGTCGCCAGCGCGCCCACGCTGGCCATCCATTTCTGGTGGGCCGGCAGGAAATCGCTCTTGAGCAATTGGGCAGCGTCGAAATAGTTATTGCTGATCACCTGCTGGCGGATGGTCTCCACGATGGGGAACAGCTTCTTGCTCTCGACCGCGGCGGCGCCCAGCAACTCCTTGCCGCGCCCGGTGGAAGACAGTTCGACGATCTGCTTCTCGAAGCCGCCATACGCCTGCAAAATCTTGCCAAGATGTTCATCTTCGGCCTTGCCCTCGGCGGCGTCGGTGGGCGTGACCACCTTGCGCAGCGCCAGGGCCAGCTCGCTGCCGGCTTCGCGCATGTTCATCGCGGTGGTCATGGCGGCGACCTTCTTGTCGATCACGTATTCGCTGCTGGCTTCCAGCTCGGCCATGCGCCACAGGCCGATGAGCAGCGTCGCCGTAGCAAGCAGCAGGATGAGACAGAAACCGAACGCCAGACGCGTGCCGATCTTGAGATTTTGGATCATGGATGTGCTCTTCCCTGTAAGAACAACGACTGTATTGCAGACATCACCCCGGCAGTATGCCGCCGGCGCGCTCTTCTTGTCTTGCCCCTATGCCTGCTGAACAGCATGATTCATGCCCGCCGCCCCCGGCGCGCGTGCCATGGTTGGCAAAGCATGCGGCAATATGCGGCAAGCCGGAAACCGGCGGCCGCCAAAGCGTCTTGATTGTCTGGTTGATTTGCCGGAACGGCAGCATATGCTGGTGAGGGGCGCCGATGCAACTCGCAAAGGCAGTTATTGTCACGTACCGACGTGCGGCATCTTAGAAGAGCGCCCTCGCCCCAGCCAATGCTTTGTAGGCATGCTCTTATGTGCCTTTTGCATAGTTTGATCAATTCGGGGCAGACGCCCCGAATGAGGGCACGGCGACAATATCCGCGGGTTTTGCTCGCTTGCCGTGCCCACACCGCGGACGCAGGATCATGGCCTGCATTGCCATTTGAACAACAACGTCGCAGCAAGACCGCGGGCGGGAAAGTCAGCGCGATTCGCGCACCGGCTTGATGCCCGGCACCTTGCCGTGCTCGGGACGATGCGCCAGGTGCAGATGCTGCAGGAACTGCTGCGTGGCCGATTCCCAGGAGCGGCTCTCGGCGTGCGCGCGCACGGCGTCCTTGTCCAGCTTCAGCGCCTGCAGGCAGGCCTGCTTCAGATCGTGCTTGAGCACGCCCGAGATGCCGTTGTCCACCACGTCGATCGGGCCCTCGACCGGATAGGCCGCCACCGGGATGCCGCACGCCATCGCTTCCAGCAGCACCAGGCCGAAGGTATCGGTCTTGCTGGGGAAGACGAAGACGTCGGCGCAGTTGTAATAAGCCGGCAACTCGTCATGGCCCTTGGCCCCCAGGAAGCGCACCTTGGGATAACGCTGCATCAGCTCCTCCAATTGCGGGCCGTCGCCCACCACCCATTTGGTGCCGGGCAAGTCCAGCTTGAGGAAGGATTCGATATTCTTTTCCACCGCCACGCGGCCGACGTACAGGTACAGCGGACGCTCGATGCAGGCGTGGTCTTCGATCGCCGGGCGGAAGTGTGATCTTGCCCCTGATTTACGGACACCTATCTAAGCGACATTGGCCAGCTCGTACTGCTCTGGGCTGAGGTAGCCCAGGGTCGAGTGCAGCCGGATCCGATTGTAGTCAACCTCAATGTAGTCAAACACATGAGCCTTGGCCTGCTCCCGTGTGGCGAGGTGTTCACCATGGATGGCCTCGACCTTCAGACTGTGGTTCCAACTCTCCATTGCTGCGTTGTCGTAGCAGTTGCCTCTGGCACTCATGCTGGCGATCAAAGCGTATTGCTCCAACAGGGCGCGGTGCTCGCGCGAGCAGTATTGGCTACCACGGTC
>WNDX01000172.1 GCA_009914615.1 Herbaspirillum frisingense | reverse complement strand
CGCATCATTGGTGACTGGATCGGCTTTTATAACCACCGCCGGCCGCATCAGGCGCTGGGCATGAAGACACCAGCTGAGGCGTTTGCTTTAGCTGCTTGAGGTGAGCAGGTTTCGCTGGGTCATTACATCGAAGCCATCAACAATGGCAGCCTGTTCGAAGACGATCCGGAACTGAAGATCACCATCGGCTTCGACAAGACCGCCCGCACCATCACCATTTCCGACAACGGCATCGGCATGAACCGCGAGGAAGCGATCTCGCACCTCGGCACCATCGCCAAATCCGGCACCAAGGAATTCTTCTCCCGGCTCTCCGGCGACCAGCAGAAGGACGCGGCCCTGATCGGCCAGTTCGGCGTGGGCTTCTACTCCGGCTTCATCATCGCCGACCGCATCACGGTCGAGACGCGTCGTGCCGGCACCCCGGCCGATCAGGGCGTGCGCTGGGAATCCGAAGGCGCGGGCGATTTCTCGATCGAAGACATCAACAAGCCCGGCCGCGGCACCGACATCATCCTGCACCTGCGCGAAGGAGAAGACGAATACCTTTCCGCATGGCAATTGAAGTCCATCATCCGCAAGTATTCCGACCATATCTCGCTGCCCATCCTGATGAAGAAGGAAGAATGGGACGACGAGAAAAAGGAAACCGTCGAAAAGGATGAGCTGGAAACCGTCAACCAGGCCAGCGCCCTGTGGACACGCAGCAAGTCCGACATCACGCCCGAGCAGTACGAAGAGTTCTACAAGCACGTCTCGCACGACTTCGGCGCGCCGCTGGCCTACACCCACAACCGCGTCGAAGGCCGCAGCGAATACACGCAACTGCTCTACGTCCCGGCCCGCGCGCCCTTCGACCTGTGGGACCGCAACAAGCGCGGCGGCATCAAGCTGTACGTCAAGCGCGTGTTCATCATGGACGATGCCGAGCAGCTGATGCCGGTCTACCTGCGCTTCGTCAAGGGCGTGATCGACTCGGCCGACCTGCCGCTGAACGTTTCGCGTGAAATCCTGCAGGAATCGCGCGACGTGCGCGCCATCCGCGAAGGTTCGGCCAAGCGCGTGCTGGGCCTGCTGGAAGAACTGGCCAACAGCGACGAACAGGCGCAAAAGGACAAGTACGCCAGCTTCTGGACCGAGTTCGGCCAGGTGCTCAAGGAAGGCATCGGCGAAGACGCCGCCAACAAGGAACGCATCGCCAAGCTGCTGCGCTTTGCCTCCACGCATAACGACAGCGATGTCCAGAACGTCTCGCTGGCCGATTACGTCAGCCGCATGAAGGAAGGCCAGGACAAGCTCTACTACGTCACCGCCGAGAGCTACCAGGCCGCCAAAAACAGCCCTCATCTGGAAATCTTCCGCAAGAAGGGCGTGGAAGTGCTGCTGCTGACCGACCGCGTGGACGAATGGATGCTGTCCTTCCTGACCGAGTTCGACGGCAAGGAACTGGCCTCGGTGGCCAAGGGCGGCCTGGATCTCGGCCAGCTGGAAAACGAAGCCGAAAAGAAGCAGCACGAAGAAACCCAGGCCGAGTACAAGGATCTGGTCGAGAAGATGAAGGCAGCCCTGGCCGACAAGGCCAAGGACGTGCGCGTGACCTTCCGCCTGACCGACTCCCCGGCCTGCCTGGTGGCCGACGAGAACGAACTGTCCGGCAACCTGGTGCGCATGCTCAAGGCGGCCGGCCAGGATGCGCCGGAATCCAAGCCGACGCTGGAAATCAACCCGGATCACCCGCTGGTGCAGCGCCTGAAGTATGAAGAAGCCCGCTTCGGCGACTGGTCGCACATCCTGTTCGATCAGGCCCTGCTGGCCGAAGGCGGCGCGCTGGGCGATCCGGCCAGCTTCGTCAAGCGCCTCAACGACATGCTGCTGGGCATGGCGTCCAAGTAAGCTGACGGCCAGCCTGCCGGCTGGCGCGCTACCACGCCGCTGCATTCCGGCCCGCCGGGATCCAGCGGCGTTTCTGCGTGCGCGGCGGCTTGCCCGCCTTGCCGCCCGTGGTTACCATCGGGCTGTCGCCCTCTCCCGCCGCTCCATGGAATTCAACTTCATCAACCCGCGCAAGAACGCCCTGGCCTATCTGGTCAAGATCCTCTCCGGCTGCCTGATCCTGTGGTACGGCCTGCGCGCGGCCGGCATCGAAGAACCCTACTGGGCCATGATCTCGCTGATCATCGTCACCGAGCCGGACATGACGGTGGCCAAGGCCAATTTCCGGGCGCGGCTGATCAACACGGTGTCGGGCTGCGTCGTCTCCTGCATCGCGCTGGTGATCTTCGGCCCGACCTTCATCGCCATGCTGGTGGCGCTGACCGCTGCCGTGGTGGTGGCCATGCTGCTGCAGAATTACCCCAGCAACTGGCGCCTGGGTCCGGCCACGGTGGTGATCCTGCTGTCGGCCGCCTTCACGGGCAACGGCCTGCATGAGGAACTGAACCTGGCCTTCATGCGGGTGGGGGAAGTGATCGTCGGCAGTACGGTGGCGTTGCTGCAGACGGTGATCTATATCTGGCTGGTCAAGCGCAAGCAGAAGCACGATGAACAACAATCCGCCTCCTGAGCATCCCTTGCTGCGCGGTGAACGCGTGCTGCTGCGCCGCTGGCGCGCCGGCGACCGTGAACCATTCGCGGCCATCAATGCGGATCCCGTGGCGATGCGCCATTTCCCCGCCCCGCTCTCGACGGCCGACAGCGACGCGCTGGCCGATCGCATCCAAAGCCATTTCGACCAGCACGGCTTCGGGCCGTGGGCGCTGGACATCCCCGGCGTGGCGGAATTCGCCGGCTTCGTCGGTTTGCTCCGGGTGTCCTTCGAGGCCCATTTCACGCCCGCGGTGGAAATCGGCTGGCGCCTGGCGCCGGCGCTGTGGGGCCAGGGCTATGCCGGCGAAGCCGCCGCCTGCGCGCTGCGCTACGGCTTCCTGGCGTTGGGCCTGCCGGAAATCGTCTCGTTCACCGTCCCCGCCAACCAGCGCTCGCTGGCCGTGATGCAAAGACTGGGCATGCACTACGACATCCGGGAAGACTTCCTGCACCCGCGCCTGCCGCCGGAACATCCGCTGCGGCTGCATCGCCTGTACCGGATCGGCCGCGAGGAATGGCTGGAGCGGCAGGCGCCGCGATAACATTCAGGCAATAAAAAAGCAGGGCCGAAGCCCTGCTTTTCTCATGCGGAACCGCCGATCGGTGATCAGTGGGTCACGCGGGTGGTGCGGCCGTTGGACAGCAGGCGCACGCGTTCGCCGATGCGGAACGGCTCGTCGGCGTCCTGGGTGATGGCGCGCAGTTCGCCGTTGTCCAGGCGCACCGTGATTTCCAGGCCCGGACGGTTGTTCAGGTGGGCTTCGGCCTGGTTGCCCAGGACGCCGCCGGCCAGCGCGCCGACGATGCCGGCCGCGATGGCGCCGTTGCCGCCGCCGATGTTGGAGCCGGCCGCGATACCGCCCAGCGCCGCGCCACCCAGTGTGCCGACGCCGGACGAACCCTTGTCGATGGTGACGTTGCGGATCGATTCGACCACGCCCATGCGCACCGTCTGTTCACCCTGCGCCTGGCGGGTGTTATAGACGCTGGCCGAGTTCGGCGTCACGGCGCAGCCGGCCACCAGCGAACCCAGGGCTGCGATTACAAGCAATTTCTTCATACAAAAACACTCCGACTGAGATTTGGCCCGGTCATCGGGCAGCGTGTGGATTGTCTGCTCCCCACGGATCGGCCATGATCGCGCCTTTTTCCGTTCAGCAAACAACTCTTTACATCTTAATACAAACCAGGCGTAGACCGGAAATCAGCGGCGTCGTTCCTCAATACGGGATATGCCAGCGGCGGTACAGGAACCCCAGCACGAACAGAGGGCCGATCAGCAAGAACCGCAGATCGTCGAAGAAAGAAGGTTTCTTGCCTTCGATCTTGTGCCCGATGAACTGGCCGATCCAGGCCAGCACGAAGACCGCCGCCGACACCGGCAGCACCGCCCCGGCCGGCAGCCGCGCCAGGAACACCAGCATCAGCGCCGCCATCGCCAGCATCCCCACGGCAAACGGCGGCGACAACCGCAGGTAATAGGCCAGCGAAGCCGCCGCCACCAGCAGCGCCACCGCCGGCGACAGCGACCAGCACAAACCCAGCAGCGACAGCACGATGGCCGGCACGCAGACGCAATGGATGGTTTCGTTCATCGGATGGCGATGGCTCTCGGCATAGCGCGCGAGCAGATCGTCGATGCGGCGATGCGGGATGCTGGTGCTCATGCCTGCCTCCGTGTGATGGGTTGGAATGGCAAAAAACCGTCTCAACGGCCGCCCGACACGTCGATGAAAGTGCCGGTGGCATAGGACGACTCGTCCGACAGCAGCCAGAAGATGGCGTTGGCGACCTCTTCCGCGGTGCCGCCGCGCTTCATCGGCACGGCATCCTTCAGGCGATCGACGCGGCCGGCTTCGCCGCCGCTGGCGTGAATATCAGTATAGATCAGGCCCGGGCGCACGGCGTTCACGCGAATGCCCTCGGCCGCCACTTCCTTGGCCAGGCCGACGGTGAAGGCATCGATCGCGCCCTTGGACGCGGCGTAATCGACGTATTCGCCGGGACCGCCCAGCTTGGCCGCCATCGACGACAGATTGACGATGGCGCCGCCCCGGCCGCCATGGCGGGTGGACATGCGCTTGACCGCCTCGCGCGCGCAGAGCAGGCTGCCGGTGATGTTGGCGATCAGCACGCGATTGATGCGCTCGGCGCTCATGTCTTCCAGGCGCGACTGGTGATCCAGGATGCCGGCATTGTTGACCAGCGCGGTCACCGGCCCAAGCTCCTTGTCCACCGTCGCGAACAGGCGCACCACGTCGGCCTCGCTGGCGACGTCGCCGGCCACCGTGATCGCCTTGGCGCCGCCCTTGCGGATCTCCTGCGCCACCGCCTCGGCGGCGTCGCGGTTGGATACGTAGTTGACGCACACCGCGTAGCCGCGCTGCCCCGCCAGTTTCGCCGTCGCCGCGCCGATGCCGCGGCTGCCGCCTGTGACGATGATGACCTTGTCTGCCATGTCCTGCCTCCGTTGGATGGAAAACCCCGGGACGCCATTGCGCCCGCCCGATTACGTTAAGATGGCCATTTTGCCGCAAGCGCCCTGGCCGTGCCGCGCCATTGTGCCCTGCCTGATCCGGCGCCGGCGCACGCTGCAATTATTTTCATCTCGACCGTCGTCCATGCCTGCTAGCAAATCCGCCGCAAAAACCGCCCTAAAACCGATCGCCAAGCCCGTGCGCAAAACGCTGCAATTCACCGCCGCCGATCCGCTGCTGGCCAGCTTTCCGCCGGTGGTGGCCCAGGATACGCGCACGCTGATCCTGGGCAGCCTGCCGGGGGCGGCTTCGCTGGCGGTGAGTCAATATTATGGCCATCCGCGCAACGGCTTCTGGCGGCTGCTCTCCGCCATCACCGGAGAAGACCTGGTGGCGATGGCCTATGAAGACCGGCTGCAAACCCTGCTGGCGCACCGCATCGGCCTGTGGGACGTCGTCGCCGCCGCGCGCCGCAAAGGCAGCCTGGACAGCAATATGCGCGATATCGTCCACAACGACCTCACCGACCTGCTGGCGCAATTGCCGGAACTGCAAACGATCGCCTTCAACGGCGGCACCGCCGAGCGCATCGGGCGCAAATCGTTGGGGGAATTGGCGGTGGGCTATCGCATCCTGGCGCTGCCGTCGAGCAGCCCGGCCTTCACGTTGCCCTACGCGGACAAGCTGGAACGTTGGCGGGAGCTGGATACGTCCGGGCAGTGAAGCAGGTGACGCGCAGACCGCGTGGTCACTTGCGGAAGAAGAGGTAATCGTAGAACTCGCCCGAAAAGCCGCCATTGAAAATGAGGTATTGCAGCGCCTTCGCGAAGAACACGATGGCGCCGAACACGATGGCCAGCTTGATGCAGAGGATCAGATTCTTGAGCATGGGCGAAGTGTAGCCGAGCGCGCGCCCGGCGGCGTACAAATCGCCGATCCGGCAAAAATAAAACCGCCCGGCTGGTCACAACCGGGCGGCTTTATATTGCATGGCGAGAAATACACATTTCTCCGTAGCAAACCCTCTCTTGGTCGTCAGGAACGGCTCAGAACGCCGGCACCAGCGATCCCTTGAATTCGCTTTCGATGAACTTGCGCACCTCGTCCGACTGGTAGGCGTGCACCAGTTTCTTCACCCAGGGCTTGTCCTTGTCCTCCACGCGCGTGGCGATGATGTTGGCATAGCGGCCACGCGGGTCTTCCACGGCGATGGTGTCCTTCTGCAGCGACAGCCCGGCCTTGAAGGCATAGTCATTATTGATCGAGGCCGCAGCCAGGTCGTCCAGCGAGCGCGGCAGCTGGGCGGCGTCGAGTTCGATCAGCTTGAGCTTCTTCGGATTGTCGATCACGTCCAGCGGCGTCGCGTTGACCCCATTCTCGCCCACGCCCGGCTTGAGCTTGATCAGGCCCGCCTTCTGCAGCAGCAGGAGCGCGCGATTGCCGTTGGACGGGTCGTTCTGGATACCGATCGAAGCGCCGTTGGGCAACTGGTCAATGGATTTGTATTTCTTGGAGTAGATGCCCAGCGGCGCGGTGATGGTCAGGCCGACCGGCACGATCTTGTAGCCGCGCACCTTGATCTGGCTTTCCAGGTAAGGCAGGTGCTGGAAGGCATTGGCGTCCAGGTCGCCGGCGGCCAATGCGGCATTGGGCTGCAGGTAATCGCTGAAGACCACGGTCTGGATCTCCAACCCTTCGCGCGCGGCGACCTTCTTGACCACTTCGAAGGTCGCCTCGGCGCTGCCCACCGAGATGCCGACCTTGATCTTGTTCTGGTCCTGCGCGCTGGCGCCGTGCGGCGCCAACGCCATGGCCAGCGCCGCCGCGGCGGCCGCCAGTCTTGCCAATGAAGCGAAATGCATGATATCCCCGAGATGAATGAGGACAGCATGCTCACACAAGGGCCGCCGACGCAGAAGGAATGAATCCGCATGTCGATATGCAGGAAGCGCAGCAAAGCCGCTGCCGGCACGCCGGGCAAGGTATCATTCGGCATCCGCGCGCGGCGCCCTTCCCTCCCGCGCCCTCGCCAGACCATTGCACATCATGCTGATCAGAAGAAAATCCATCGAAGCCCAGGCCAACACCAAGGCCGGCCCCAACCGCCGCCGCCAGCAACTCGAAGCCGACCCGACCAAGCCGCGCAAGCCGAAATACGCGCCGGTGACGCTGTCCGAACTGGACGGTGTACGCTACCTGCACTTCGGCACCGAATGGGTGCAAGGCGCCATGCGCATCCGCAAGCCGGACTGGATCGAGCTCGAATACGCCCAGCAGATGATGGCCTGGATGCTGTTCAACCGCGATCCGCGCCACGTCGTGCAACTGGGGCTGGGTACCGGCGCCCTGACAAAATTCTGCTACCGCGAATTCCCGCAGGCCCAGGTCACCGCGGTGGAACTGAACCCGGCGGTGATCGCCATCTGCCACAGCATGTTCAAGCTGCCCGAAGCCGACGAACGCCTGATGCTGATCGAAAGCGACGCCATGGACTTCATCCTCCACGCCGCCACGCACGGCATCATCGACGCCCTGCAAGTCGATCTCTACGACGCCACCGCGCGCGGCCCGGTGCTCGACACCCCGGAGTTCTATCAGGCTTGCTACGACAGCCTCGCACCCGGCGGCGTCATGACGGTCAACCTGTTCGGCGACCACCCCAGCTACGCCAAGAACCTGCGCGCGATGGAATTCGCCTTCGACACCGTGATCTCGCTGCCCGAGGTGCACGACGGCAATGTGGTGGCGCTGGCATTCAAGGGCAAACCGGAGTTCGATTTCGTGGAACTGTATGGCCGCGCGGCGTTGATCGAAGCGCAGACCAGGTTGCCGGCGAAGTCCTGGGTGAATGGGATCAAGAGCGGGATTTGACGCTATCAGGTGGGGCATGGGCGCGGATCTTCTCAGGCTGCACACAAGAACAACCTGCGAGATGGAAGGTTGTTGGCGCAATGGGTAGAACCGCCGCCCCTTATCCGCCAAGGTACCCTTCATCGCCCTCCGCGTTACACAAAAAAAACGCAGCCGCGTCAACGCTCACAGCGCCATTCATTTGTCCTTTCCGTTATTCCCGGCACGACCAAGAATTAGTTTGCTACAGCGTCCTTCCTGTGCATCAGATGCGTAGTTTCCGGGAGAAAGGTAGCGATAGCACTGGAATCCAAGACCTCAAGTTGTCACCGGTTGTCTGGCGCTCGAACGCCCCTGGTGATTGAGGTCAACGATGAATCACTTTTTAAAAATCTTTAATTCCTGCTGCAACTCAGCTGCAACGCAGCGTCACATGCCACCTGGGAAAATACGGCGTCATCAGCAGTCATTGCTTCATTGATTTCCCATCGCCCGTTGATTTGCATTGCAAACCAGCCCACTTCGGCAGGCAATTTCCCTCCCAAGTTGTCCCGTATTTAGACCTCAATTGAGTTTGTGACAGCGAGCGGGAGAGCGGAGTGATAGAACTGGATCTTCGTTGAATCATTCTGACCTGCTCCCCTAGATTAGTACGGCAATGATGTAGAGTCTGCCCCATACGGAGGCAGCATGAAGAAACGATTTACCGAAGAGCAAATTATTGGCGTACTCAAGGAAGCCGAAGCCGGTATGAAAG
>WNDX01000171.1 GCA_009914615.1 Herbaspirillum frisingense | reverse complement strand
CGCATCATTGGTGACTGGATCGGCTTTTATAACCACCGCCGGCCGCATCAGGCGCTGGGCATGAAGACACCAGCTGAGGCGTTTGCTTTAGCTGCTTGAGGTGAGCAGGTTTCGCTGGGTCATTACAATCTTGCACACATTGACACGACGACAGCGTCGCGGCGACACCGGCAATGTCCACATGGCAAGCTTGCCATGTGGACAGACGACGCCAAGGATCAGCTTGGCGTCAGGCGGTTCCGGCACGCACGCTGCGGATACGGCTGAGGCTTACCGCGGTCGCCAATGCGGTGGCGGCCACGGCGACCCACAGCGAAAGACGGATGGCCAGGCCATCCTGCGCGGCGCTCATCTGCAATTCGCCATGCGCAATGGCGCGCGCGGTATAGACCGAGAGAATCACGCCCAGCAGCGCCGCGCCCAGGCACTGGCCGAAGGTACGCATGATGGCCAGCACGCCGGACGCATTGCCGCTGCGCTCGCGCGAGACATTGGAAAGCATCTCGCGGTTATTGGGACTCTGGAAGAAGCCGAAACCCATGCCGCACACCAGCGCGCGCCAGCCGATGTCCCACGCCTGCGCCTGATCCGGCAACAGCGCTAGCAAGGCGAGACCGAGGGTGAACACCGCCAGCCCTATCGTGGACAAAGCGGCCGGCGAATAACGATCGGCCAACCGCCCCGCATGCGGCGCCACCAGCACGATGCCGATCGGCCACGGCGTGAACAGCGCCGCCGACTGGAAGGCGCTGTAGCCATACGCATTCTGGAACAGGAAGGGCAAGGCGACGAAAGCGATGCCCTGGCCGACGAAGGACGCCAGCGAAGTCAACGCCGCCAGCGAGAAGCGGGTGGAGGCAAAGATGTCCAGCGGCAACAGCGGATCGCGCGCGCGCCGCTGGTCCCAGACGAATGCCAGACTCGCGACCACGGCCACCAGTGCATAAGCGCCGGCCGTCAGTGCGGCCGCGTGCGCCTCGCCGCTCTCGGCCAGGCGTGAACAGGTATCGGCCGCAAGGATCAGCGCACCCATGGCGATGGCCGACAGGATCGCGCCGATGGTGTCGAACGGCGCCTTGCCCGGCTTGCGCGTATCGGGAATCGCGCTCATCGACAACCACACGGCGATCATGCCCAGCGGGACATTGATCGCGAAGATCCACTCCCAGCCCAGTGCCGCCAGCAGCGTGCCGCCCAGCACCGGGCCGATGGCCGTGCTGGCCGCGACCAGCACGGCGTTCAGCCCCAGGATGCGTCCCAGCAGGCGATTCGGAAAGACGGTGCGATGAATCGCCGGTGCAATGCTGAGCATGGCCGCGCCGCCCAGGCCTTGCAGCACGCGCATGCCGATCAGCATATCGACCGAGGTCGAAAGCGCGCAGCCCAGCGAGGCCAGCGTGAAAACGAACAGCCCGGCCGTGAACAGCGCGCGAAAGCCCACGCGGCTGGATAACGAAGCGAAGGTCGCCAGCGTCATCGCCACCGCGAGCAGGTAGGCATTGGCGACCCAGATCGAGGCCGCGGGCGAGGCGTCCAGCGCGCGGCTGATCTGCGGCAAGGCGACATTGACGATGGTGCCGTCGAACACCGCCATGGTGGTGGCAGTCATCACGGCGATCATGGCCTTGCGCCGTTCCGCGCCCGGCAGCCCCTCGTCCGAGGGCAAATCGGTAAATAATTCCATTCCTGTGCTTCCTGTCGTAACGATGTAGGCGTCCACTATAGCGAGGCGCGAGACAAGGCGGAAGACGCACGGTTTGCATTGGATACCTGCACCAAACGCCATATCCGGGTCTCGCGTGTTAGCATGCCTCGCATGTCCGAACCCGACCTGAACCTGCTGATTGCGCTGGACGCACTGATCGCCGAGGCCAGTGTGGCGGGCGCCGCGCGTCGCCTGGGCCTGAGCGCCTCGGCCATGAGCCGCACGCTGACCCGGCTGCGCGAGGCGGCCGGCGATCCCTTGCTGGTGCGGGCCGGCCGCAGCATGGTGCTCACGCCCTGTGCCGAAGCGCTGCGCGATCGCGTGCGCAACGTGGTGCACGAAGCGCGTTCGGTGCTACGCCCCTCCCTGCCCGAAACCGAGATGGCCACGCTCAGGCGTACGTTCACGATCCGCGCCAACGATGGCTTCGTCGAAAACTTCGGCGCCGCACTGATCCAGGCGGTCATCGCCGAGGCGCCCTTCGTGCGGCTGCGTTTCGCGCCCAAGCCAGAGAAGAGCCCGCTGCCGCTCAGGGAAGGCACGGCCGACCTGGAAATCGGCGTGGTGAGCGGGATGGGACCTGAGGTCCGGGTACAGGCGCTGTTTCGCGACCGCTTCGTCGGCGTGGTGCGCAAGGGTCATCCGCTGGCGCGCATGAGCAAGGTCACGGCGCGGCAATATACGGCTTATGGCCACGTCATCGCTTCTCGCCGCGGCCTCAGCAGCGGCCCGGTGGATACCGCGCTGGCCGAGCGCGGCCTGGAACGCAACGTGGTCGCCATCGTGCCGAGCTTTCCGGCTGCGCTCGCCGTGGTCCGTGCTTCCGATCTGGTGGGCCTGGTGCCGGCCTCTTACCAGCCGACCAACAAACAGGCCGGACGCGGCGCCGCTGCCGGCCTCCACGCCTTCGAACTGCCTGTCCCTACCGAACCGATTACCGTCTCCCTGATGTGGCATCCGCGCCTGGAACTCGATCCCGCCCATCGCTGGCTACGGGAACGGGTGCGCGCGGTATGCGGCGAGCAGCGTGCGTGACGGCGTCCACCGCTGATCCTGCATCCTGCATCAAGACTGGCCGTGGAAAAGCGCGTTCAAGTCCGCCCCCGAAGCCGCCTGCCCGAACCCATCGAAGCGTCCTTCCGCCAGCGCCTGCGCCGCGCTCATGAACCCGCCCCATGCCACGCGCGCCAGCGCGCCGCCGACGCTGACGCGGCGCACGCCGAACTTGGCCAGCTCCTCCAGGGTGAAAGAGGAATTGGCGCCGATCAGTAGATTCACCGGCTTGGGCGCCACCGCCGCGACCACCGCTTCGATGTGTTCTCGGGTCTTGATGCCGGGGGCGTAGAGGCAATCGGCGCCGGCCTGCGCATAGGCTTGCAGCCGTGCGATGGCGTCGTCGAGATCGGGCACGCCGGCGAAGAAATTCTCGGCGCGCCCGACCAGCAAGGTGTCGCCGCCGCTCTCGTCGATGGCGCGCCTGGCCGCCCGGATCCGCGCCACTGCAACGTCGATGGGGAACAGCGGCGCGGCGGCATCGCCGGTGGAATCCTCGATCGACAGGCCCGCCACGCCGGTGGCGACCGCCAGCTTCACGCTCTCGGCCACCTCGTCGGGTGTGGCGCCAAAACCGTTTTCGAAATCCGCATTGACCGGCAGGTCGGTCGCCGCCACCAGCTCGCGCAGATGCGCCAGCACCGCGTCGCGGCTGACCTGGTTGTCGGCGCGCGCCTGCGACCATGCGAATCCGGAACTGGTGGTGGCGACCGCCTTGAAGCCCAGGCTGGCGAGATAGCCGGCGCTGCCGGCATCCCAGGGATTGGGCAGGACGAAACAGCCGGATGCGTGCAAGGCGCGGAAAGCGGCGCGCTTGTCGGCGACGGAACGTGGCATGGTGTCTCCGGGAAGAATAGGTATCCCGGCAGTGTAGAGGATGGCGGGAATCTTCGCCGGCAAGCACATCAAGACTGGCGTGACACTCAGTCCTGAATGCGTTGCGCCTCCCGTGCGGCGCCGTCGCTGGCCAGCCAATCACGTGGAGACAGGCCGGTGCGTGGAGCGAACGCACGCGACAGCGCCGAGGGATTGGCATAGCCCAGCTCGGCCGCCAGGATCTTGAGCGGGCGCCCTTCACGCAGGCGGCTCTGCGCCAGCGCGATGCGCCAGGCGTTCAGGTAATCGGCCGGCGTCTGCCCGACCGCGTCGCGAAAAGCATTGGCGAAGGCGGTGCGCGACATGCCGGCGCGCTCGGCCATGCGATCCAGCGTCCAGGCCTGACCGGGATCGTCGTGCATCGCCACCAACGCGCGCGCCAGGCGCGGGTCCGACAATCCCGCCACCAGCCCGGGCTGTATGCCCGCCTCTTGCGGATGATCCAGCAACCAGCGCAGCAGCTTCAGCACCACCACTTCGAACAGGCGATCCGCCAGCAGGCGCTGCCCGCAGCGCACCCGGTCGGTCTCGGCGAACAGCAGCGCCAGCGCGGCATCCAGCCCCGGCACCGTGGCCAGCGGCAGGGCGATGAGCGCGGGCAGCGCGCGCGCCAGCGGGTTCTGGGCGCCGCCGTCGAAGATCAGGCGCGCACAGGTAAAGTCCGATCCCTCGCGCGGCGGGTTGTGGAAATGGTGCGTGAAGGGACGCGGGTAAAACAACAGGCTGGGCTGGTCGAAGCGCATCGTCCTGGCCACCTCGCACGCCCCCGGATGCGACACCTTCAGCTCGCCCCGGCGCAGCACGTGCAGATAACCATAGCCCTCGCAGGCGTCGAAATGCGTCAGGCCGCACAGCACGCCGCTGTGATGCAACTGCGCCTGCACGCGGAAGCGTTCGAGGATGCCGGACAGGCGATCGATGGGAGGCAAGGGCCGCATTGTACGAATTGGTATTTTTTATTTACTCAATGCATCCAATTGTACATAGCGTTCATCGATACTGGCGACTCCTTCCACTGCCCACGACGCCCATGCAAGCAATCAGGACGCGCATCGCACCTGCGGCTTTCGCGGCGTGGCCGGCAAGGTCAACACTGATCGCCACTCTCTTTTTCAACCCGCAAAGGAAATCCATCATGTCCCGCATCAACCTCGATACCCAGTCCGTCCCCGCCGCCAGCCAGCCGCTGCTGGACCAGATCCACAGCGCCTTCGGCGCCACGCCCAACATGTTCAAGGCGGTGTCCAATTCACCGGCCGCGCTGCAAAGCATGTGGGCCGCCTTCGGCGCGCTCGGCAAGGGCAGCATCGGCGCCCTGCTGGGCGAACAGATCGCGGTGGCCATCGCCAACCGCAACCGCTGCGAATACTGCCTGGCCGACCACACCATGCTGGGCAAGAACACCGGCGCGTCAGCCACGCAGATGGCCGAGGCCCAGGTGGGCCGCTCGGCCGACGGCAAGACGGCCGCGGCGCTGGACTTCGCCCTGAAGGTGGTGGAGCAGCGCGCCCAGATCGGCGAGGCCGACGTGGCCCGGCTGCGCGAAGCCGGCTTCGGCGACGAACAGATCGTCGAGATCATGGCGCACGTCGCGTTGAATCTGTTCACCAACTACGTCAACGTGGCCTTCGACATCCCGGTGGACTTCCCGAAGATCGCGCTGAAGTGATGAACGACAGCTTCCATCAAGGCAAGCAGCAGCACTGGCCACAGGCGGCGACCGTGGAAGACTTTCGGCGCAACCTGGACGCGGTGCGGGACAGGATCGCGGCCGCCTGCCTGCGGGCCGGGCGCGATCCGCGCAGCGTGCGTCTGCTGGCGGTCAGCAAGACGGTGCCCGAGGAGCGCATCCGGCTGGCCTATGCCGCTGGATGCCGGGAGCTGGGCGAAAACAAGGTGCAGGAAGCCGGCCGCAAATGGGAGGCGATGCAGGATCTCGTCGATCTGCGCTGGTCGGTGATCGGTCATCTGCAGACCAACAAGGCCAGGCTGGTGGCGCGCTTCGCCGCCGAATTCCAGGCCCTGGACAGCCTGCGCGTGGCCGAAGCGCTGGATCGCCGGCTGCAGGCCGAGGGTCGCGGCCTGGACGTGTTCGTGCAGGTCAATACCTCGGACGAGGCCAGCAAATTCGGCCTCGCGCCGCAAGAGACACCTGCCTTCCTGGCGGCGTTGCCGGCGTTTTCCTCGCTGCGGGTGCGCGGCCTGATGACGCTGGCGCTGTTCTCGGCGGACATCGCCCGGGTACGCGCCTGCTTCGTCCTGCTGCGCGAATGGCGCGACCGCCTGCGCCAGGACTTGCCGGCCGGCGCCTCGCTGGACGAGCTCTCCATGGGCATGTCCGGCGACTACGAGGCGGCCATCGAGGAAGGCGCCACCGTGGTGCGCGTCGGCCAGGCCATCTTCGGCGCGCGCAGCCTGCCCGACAATTATTATTGGCCGGAACATGCCGGCGCCTCCGTCACCTCCGCGACCGACAAGGAAGAACCATGACCCGCAGCGTACTTGCTCTGCGCCATATCCACTTTGAAGACCTCGGCAACCTGGAAGGTCTGCTCTCGGAACGCGGCTACCAGATCCGCTACCTGGATGCGACGATCGACGGGCTGGACGACGTCGATGCCGCCGCGCCCGATCTGGTGGTCGTCCTCGGCGGCCCCATCGGCGCCTTCGACGATGCGCGCTATCCCTTCCTGGGCGCGGAACGGGCGCTGATACGCCAGCGACTGCAAGCACGACGGCCGCTGCTGGGCATCTGCCTGGGCGCGCAATTGATCGCCAGGGAGCTCGGCGCGCGGGTGTATCCGATGGGATGCAAGGAAATCGGCTTTTCGCCGCTGGCGTTGACGCCGCAAGGAAAGACGTCGGCGCTGGCGCATCTGCATGGTGCGCCCGTGCTGCACTGGCACGGCGACCAGTTCGACATCCCGAACGGCGCGCTCCATCTGGCCGCGACTGCCGCCGGCGCGCACCAGGCCTTCTCTTTCGGCAACGCCGTGCTCGGCCTGCAATTCCATCTGGAAGCGGACGCCCGCATGATGGAGCGCTGGCTGGTCGGCCACGCCAACGAACTGGGCCAATGCGGGATCGATCCGCGCACGCTGCGGGCACAGGCGTTGGCGCTCGGATCGCAGTTGGCAATGGCGGCATCCGCAACCATCTCCGCATGGCTGGATGTCGCGGAGATGGTTGCGGCCCGGCCGGTCTGAACCTTCCGCCATGGCCGGCCCTGGCCATGGCGGCTAGCGCCTGCGATCAAGCCGCCGGAATACGCGCGATCACTTTGATCTCGAAGTCGAATCCCGCCAGCCAGTTCACACCCACCGCGGTCCAGTTGGGATAGGGCTGTTCGCCGATCTCCTTCAGGCGCACGGCGTTGAGCGTTTCCCACTGCGCCTGCGGGTCGGTGTGGAAGGTGGTCACATCGACCACGTCATCGAAACTGCATCCGGCTGCGTTCAGCACGGCCTTCAGATTGTCGAAGGCCAGTTGCACCTGTCTGGCGAAATCGGGCTCAGGCGAGCCGTCTTCGCGGCTGCCGACCTGGCCCGAGACGAAGAGCAGGTCGCCGGAACGGATGGCCGCGGAATAGCGGTTGATCTCATAGAGGGCCTGGCGGCCCGCGGGGAAAACGGCATTGCGTTTGGACATGCTGGTGCTCCTGAAAGACGTTGCAATCGATTTATGCCGGCCGCGCTACGCCGATGAAGGCGTGCCGACAGGCTCCAGGCGACGCGCATGGCTTGCCGGCGTGACCGGCATTTAACATACGAGGCGTATGCCATTATAATTAAACATACGCTGCGTATGTCAAGTAAAATACGTGGCGTATGTTTAATGCGGGAGCAAACCGGTGGTCAAACGTCGCGCAGAAATGGTGGAAGAAACCCGGGCCAAGCTGATCCAGGCGGCCCGCAAGGCATTCGCGGAGCACGGCTACGCCGCGGCCTCGATGGACGATCTCACCGCCGAGGTCGGCCTGACGCGCGGCGCGCTGTATCACAACTTCGTTGACAAGAAAGGCTTGCTGCAGGCGGTGATCGAGGAGATCGACACCGAAATGGCCGAAAAGGCGCACGCGCTGAGCGCGAAGGAAAAGGATGGCTGGAAGCGGCTGCTGGCCGAAGCCATCGCCTATATCAAGATGGCGCTGGAACCCGAGATCCAGCGCATCATGCTGCGCGACGGCCCGGCGGTGCTGGGCGATCCGTCGCAGTGGCCGAGCCAGAACGTGTGCCTGGCCCGGACCATGGAAGCGCTGGACATGCTGATCGAACAAGGCGTGGTCAAACCCGTCGATGCCGAAGCCACCGCGCGCCTGCTCAACGGCGCGGCGCTGAACGCGGCGCTGTGGATCGCGGCGTCGGATCATCCCAAGGCGGTGTTCAACAAGGCGGTCGATGCCTTCAAGCAATTGGCGGGCGGCATCCTGGCTACCGGAAGCAAGTAAGGCGCAGCAGCATCACGCAACAGAAGGCATTGCTGAACATATTCCGGGCCGGAACATCCAATGGAGCGAACCGCCCTTCCTGAACCAGACTCTTCCTGACCATGCGCCTGCAAAGCATCCACCACGTCGCCATCATCTGCTCCGACTATCCGGTGTCGAAAGCGTTTTATACCGAGATCCTGGGCCTGAAGATCATCGCGGAAAATTATCGCGCGCAGCGCCAGTCGTACAAGCTGGACCTGGCCCTGCCCGGCGGCGAGCAGATCGAACTGTTCTCCTTCCCCTCGCCGCCGCCCCGGCCGTCGCGGCCCGAGGCCCGCGGCTTGCGGCATCTGTCGTTCGCGGTGGATGACGTGGAGAGCGCCAAGCGCTGGCTGGAAGCGCGCGGCGTCGAGGTGGAGCCGATCCGCGTCGATGAATACACGCACAAGCGCTTCACCTTCTTCGCCGATCCGGACGGCCTGCCGCTGGAGCTTTACGAGGTGGGCGCGAAGGATGGCGTCGCAGACTAAGAGGCTGTTGCGAAATTATTTTAAAAGTTGTTTTAACCGGGTCCAGCAAATCAAGGCGCAAGCCAATGACAGGAAGGCTTCGTGGATATGAGCATAGCGTTCGTAACGAATCTTCAGGCGCCGAAACGAGTGCAGCC
>WNDX01000170.1 GCA_009914615.1 Herbaspirillum frisingense | reverse complement strand
GAAAGCGTTCTCCTCCTCCAGCCGCGCCACTTCACGTTTGAGCCGTGCATGTTCGGCCAACTCCAAGCGTTGTGCCTGATCGTCCTGGTCGTGCCGCCGCGCCTGGGCGCGCCAACTGTACAGCTGGGCAGGCTGCAACCCCAGATCACGAGCCACCGTGGTTACCCCTTCTGTGGCCGCTCGCAACAGTGCCTGCTGCCTGAACTCCAGGCTGAACTCCTGCCCCTTTCTGCCTGCCTTGCTCTTGGTCATCGTCCACCTCCTATTGCGATAGTTAATCGCTTATAGGGGTGTCCGTGAAACGGGGGCAAGATCAGTGTTCCGCCATCTGCATGCGCTGTCGCTGCGCTTCCATCTGAACCGCCAGACCGGCGGCATGACGCGTGATATCGAACGCGGCACGCGCGGGGTATCGACGCTGGTGTCGTACACGCTGTTTTCCATCCTGCCGACCATCATCGAGATCCTGCTGGTGCTGGTCTATCTGCTGCTGCACTACGACATCTGGTTCTCGGCGATCACCGGCGGCGCGCTGGTGTTCTACATCCTGTTCACCATCACCGTGACCGAGTGGCGCACGCATTTCCGGCGCACCATGAATGACCTTGATTCGCGCGCCAACACGCGCGCCATCGATTCGCTGCTGAACTACGAGACGGTCAAGTATTTCGGCAACGAGGATTTCGAGGCGCGCCGCTACGACGAGGGCTTGCAGCGCTACGAAAAGGCCGCGGTCAAGTCGCAGAGTTCGTTGTCGCTGCTCAATACCGGCCAGTCGGCCATCATCGCCATCGCGGTCACGCTGATCCTGTGGCGCGCCACGGCCGGCGTGATGGACGGCAGCATGACGCTGGGCGACATGGTGCTGGTCAATGCCTTCATGATCCAGCTTTACATTCCGCTGAACTTCCTCGGCGTGCTCTACCGCGAGATCAAGCAGAGTCTGGCCGACATGGAACGCCTGTTCTCGCTGCTCGACGAAAACCGCGAAGTGGCCGATCGCGCCGATGCGCAGCCGCTCAAGACGCGCGGGGCCGAATTGCATTTCGAGCACGTCGATTTCAGTTACGAGGCCAAGCGCCAGATCCTGTTCGACGTCGATTTCACGGTGGCGGCCGGCACCACCACCGCGGTGGTCGGCCACAGCGGTTCCGGCAAATCCACGCTGTCGCGCTTGCTGTATCGCTTCTATGACGTCGATACCGGCGCCATCCGCATCGACGGCCAGGATCTGCGCGCGGTGACCCAGGCTTCGCTGCGCCAGGCCATTGGCATCGTGCCGCAGGACACGGTGCTGTTCAACGACACCATCGAATACAACATCGCCTACGGCAAGCCCGGCGCCAGCCGTGAACAGATCGTGGCCGCCGCCAAGGCGGCGTATATCCACGAATTCATCGAATCGCTGCCGGACGGCTACGGCACCATGGTCGGCGAGCGTGGCCTGAAGCTGTCGGGCGGCGAAAAACAGCGCGTAGCGATCGCCCGCACGCTGCTCAAGGATCCGGCCATCCTGATCTTCGACGAAGCCACCTCGGCGCTGGATTCGCGCGCCGAGCAGGCGATCCAGGAGCAACTGGAAGAGATCGCGCGCGAGCGCACCACGCTGGTCATCGCGCACCGGCTCTCGACCATCGTCAACGCGCACCAGATCCTGGTGCTGGATCGCGGCCGCATCGTCGAGCGCGGGACGCACGCCGGCCTGCTGATGGCTGATGGGCTGTATGCCCAGATGTGGCTGCGCCAACAGGCCGGCGCCGAGGACGAGGGCGGCTCGCCGCTGCCCGTGCCGGCCGAGGGCGAAGCCGCGCCGGAGCAGGGCAGCGAGCCTACCGTGCTGATGCCGGCCGCCAATCGCTGAGGCTTGTCCGCCGCGCGCCCGCTTGCGCCGGGGCTTGCGCGGCGGCACAATTCCGCCATTCGCATGAATTCGACCAAGAACGGGAAGTGGGCGGGCAATGGAAAGCAAATGGCTTGAAGATTTCGTCTCTCTGGCGGAGACCCGCAGTTTTAGCCGCTCGGCCGATTTGCGGCACGTCACGCAGCCGGCCTTTTCGCGGCGCATCCAGTCGCTGGAAGCCTGGCTGGGCACCGACCTGATCGACCGTACTTCCTATCCGACCCGCCTGACCGCCGCCGGCGAGGTGTTCTACGAGCAGGCGGTGGCCATGCTCGGGCAGATCAACAACACCCGCGCGCTGCTGCGCGGCAAGCGTCCCACCGCCCAGACCACCATCGATTTTGCGGTGCCGCATACGCTCTCGCTGACCTATATGCCCAAGTGGCTGAGCTCGCTGGAATCCGGCTTCGGCTCGATCAATACGCGCCTGATCGCCCTGAACGTGCACGATGCCGTGATGACCATCGTCGAAGGCGGCTGCGACCTGCTGCTGTGCTATCAACACCCGCGCCAGCCGGTGCAGCTGGACGCCAGCCGCTACGACATGCTGACCATGGGCACCGAAACCCTGCGCCCGTACTCGCGCTGCGACCGCAACGGCAAGCCCGACTATCTCTTCCCCGGCACCTCGAAGGCGCCGGTCCCCTTCCTCTCCTACACCAGCAACGCCTATCTGGGGCGCATGGTGGAGCTGATGATGGCGGACGTGAAGCGCCCGCTGCACCTGATCAAGCACTATGAGACCGACATGTCCGAGAGCCTGAAGATGATGGCGCTGGAGGGCCACGGCGTGGCCTTCCTGCCGGAATCGTCGGTGGTGCGCGAGGTGCGCAACCGCCAACTGGCGCGCACCGACGGACCGGCCGGGGAATGGGAGGTCGAGATGGAAATCCGCCTCTATCGCGAACGGCCCACCGCGCAGCGCGCGGGCAAGGCGCTGGTGGCGCGCTTGTGGGAATATCTGGTGGACATGGAGGCCGCGCGCGATGGGCGCCCGAAGGGCGCCGCGGCCTCCGGCGGAAAGGCGTCCGGACGCTCCGCGCGCGCTGCCGAGAGACGCGACTCCTGAGGCGTTTTGCCGTCGCCGCGCGCCGATCCGGCGCGAGCCGGCGGGGCGGCCGCACAGCGAGCCGCGCGGCCCTGAGCGAGGTAGAGCGTGGCCCGCAATCCGGCCAGCAGAAAGGGTTTGGGAGGGTTATGCATCACGTGCATAGTTGCATGCTCACAAAGCATTAGCCTTGTATTGTCGGGCTGGCTACGATGGCGGCGCTGAATCGGACGGGAAGAAATTCCACACCTTCCGCACTGCAGGATCGCAGGCGCAGCACCCTCCGCCGCCGGCCACGGCAGCGCTCATCGCAGCGCGCCTTGAAGCTTGGCGACGACGGAGTACCATGCTTGGCGAACTTCGGTTTATTTGCAGCGTCTTGTCCTGAACAGCACGGCAAACAAAAGGAGCGATTGCATCATGTCGAACGTACCTAACCACGAAGTGCCTTCTTACCTCGTCCCGCACGGCATCGGTCCGTGGGGCATCTATCTCGAACAAATCGACCGTGTTACCCCGTATCTGGGTTCGCTGGCGCGCTGGGTGGAAACCCTGAAGCGTCCCAAGCGCATCCTGGTGGTGGACGTGCCCATCGAACGCGATGACGGCACCATTGCCCACTTCGAGGGTTATCGCGTGCAGCACAACACCTCGCGCGGTCCCGGCAAGGGCGGCGTGCGTTTCCACCAGGACGTGACCTTGTCGGAAGTGATGGCGCTGTCGGCCTGGATGACCGTCAAGAACGCGGCGGTGAACGTGCCCTACGGCGGCGCCAAGGGCGGCATCCGCGTCGATCCCAAGACGCTGTCGCGCGGTGAACTGCAGCGCGTGACGCGCCGCTACACCAGCGAGATCGGCATCATCATCGGCCCCAACAAGGACATTCCGGCGCCGGACGTCAACACCGATTCGCAGATCATGGCCTGGATGATGGATACCTATTCCATGAACCAGGGCAGCACCTCCTCGGGCGTGGTGACCGGCAAGCCCATTTCCCTGGGCGGCAGCCTGGGTCGTCATGAAGCGACCGGCCGCGGCGTGTTCGTGGTGGGCTGCGAAGCCGCCGCCAAGCGCAACCTGGACATCAAGGACGCCAAGGTCGCGGTGCAAGGCTTCGGCAACGTCGGCGGCATCGCCGCGCGCCTGTTCTCCGAAGCGGGCGCCAAGGTGGTTGCGGTTCAAGACCACGTGACCACGGTGTTCAACGCCGGTGGCCTGGACGTCGTCGCGCTGCAGACCTATGTTGCGCAGAACGGCAGCGTGAAGGGCTTCAGCGGCGCCGACGAGATCACCGATCGCGCCCAATAATTCTGGTCGGTGGACTGCGACATTCTGGTGCCTGCCGCACTGGAACAGCAAATCACCGAAGCCCAACGCCAACAGCATCAAGGCCAAGATCATCCTGGAAGGCGCCAACGGCCCGACCACGCCGGCGGCCGACGACATCCTGCGCGACAAGGGCGTGCTGATCGTGCCCGACGTGATCGCCAACGCCGGCGGCGTGACGGTGAGCTACTTCGAGTGGGTGCAGGATTTCTCCAGCTTCTTCTGGACCGAGGACGAGATCAACCTGCGGCTGACCCGCATCATGCGCGAGGCCTTCACCGCGGTCTGGCAATTGGCCGACGAGAAGAACGTGTCGCTGCGCACCGCGGCGTTCATCGTGGCGTGCACACGCGTGCTGCAGGCGCGTGAAATGCGAGGTTTGTACCCTTAATCAGGCTTTATTCCAAGCATGGGCAGCCAAGACGACGGCATAAGATCGTCGGCTGCAGACAGAGGTCAGGGAGGAGACGTGGTTGCTGTGCGTGTGCGCACCGCAGGCCTTGAAGCCGGGCGGTGCGTGGTATCGTCAATGACGGTGCCGGCATCTTCATGCCGGGCGCCGCTGTATGCGCGCGCCTTCGGTGCGTTGCGCAAGATGGGTTCTGCCCATCCTTTGGCGCGTACGGTTGCGCATCGCCGCGTTTGCGTTTCTCCCGCCTCCTTTTTCGCGGCCCATCTCGTCGGGCTGCAAAGCACTACCGGCAAGACTTCGCGCCAGCGTCGCCGCCCTTTCTCCCATTCCCGTTCCGACTTCCTCATGCGTTCGCCGACAGGCAGGATGACGCGCGTGCATTCGTCACGCGTCGTGCACCGCAGCGATGAAGCCGGATGTGGATTTTCTGGCATGGATATTGCTGATGAAAAGCGATACGGCGGCCTCGGTCCGGCATGCGAAACGGCGGCATGCGATGCCGCGAAAGCATGACGGAGCCGCAGGAGGCTCATGTAAGATGATGCGCACTTGACTTCGAGGGACCCGGCGCCGCGGCGTGGCCGGCGAGGCAAGACCGCATGATTCAGGCAAGGATTTGGCGTACAGCGGGAGCGGCGCCGGCATATGTCGTACAATGCCGCCCGCCGCATGTTGCGCATGAGGGAGTTCCACGCGACGCGCCGTTTGCCTCCGATAGGGCTGGCGGATGGCGCGGGCGGATGAAACAAAGCCTGCGAAGATATGGCTTCAATAATAAAAAAAGAGGCATGACAACAGGGCCGGCAAGCCTTGCCCCATGGACTGCTCAGGCTGTTTTTGGGATAGGGCTTTTGGTACACTACGTAAAAATTTTTCCAGGAGGTCACACAATGAAGTTATTGAAGCTAGCAGGGGTGTTGGTCGGCGCAAGCGTTCTGATGAGTTCCGTTCACGCTGAGGAATTCACCGGCCGTCTGAAAAAGATCAAGGACAGCGGCACCCTGACTCTGGGCGTGCGCGATTCCTCGATCCCCTTCTCGTATCTGGACGACAAGCAGTCCTACCAGGGCTATTCGATCGACCTGTGCCTGAAGGCCGCGACCGCGATCCAGAAGAAGCTGGGCCTGACGTCCTTGAACATCAAGATGGTTCCGGTGACCTCGGCCACCCGTATCCCCCTGATCGCCAACGGCACCACCGACATTTCCTGCGACTCCGCGACCAACAACAAGGAACGCTGGAACCAGGTGGCCTTCTCGGTGACCGAATTCGTGACCGCTAACCGCTTCCTGTCGAAGAAGTCGGCTAACCTGAAGACCCTGGACGACCTGAAGGGCAAGACCATCGTCTCGACCTCCGGTACTTCCAACCTGAAGCAGATCACCGGCCTGAACGCCGACCGCAACCTGGGCATGAACATCCTGGCTGCCAAGGATCACGCTGAAGCCTTCCTGATGGTGGAAACCGGCCGTGCCGCCGCCTTCGTGATGGACGACATCCTGCTGTCGGGCCTGGCTGCCAACTCCAAGGCGCCTGGCGACTACGAAGTGTCGAAGGAAGCGCTGTCGGTCGAGCCGTACGGCCTGATCCTGCCGAAGGGCGATGACGCGTTCAAGAAGGTCGTGGACGATGCGCTGACCGTGGTCTACAAGGGCGACGACATCAAAAAGATCTACGGCAAGTGGTTCCAGTCGCCGATCCCGCCGAAGGGCATCAACCTGAACGTGCCGATGAGCTCGCAGCTGCAAGCCGTGATGGCCAAGCCGACCGATTCGCCGGATCCGGCTGCTTATGCCGTCGTGCCGGAAGCCCAAAAGAACATGGGCAAGAAGAAGTAATCGGTAGATTGCCTGGTGCAATATGACGAAACGGGGGCCTGTCCCCCGTTTTGTTTAACCGGCTGTCAAAGCGCGTTGCCCGGTTGCAACGAACTTTTTCCACTGCGGCCGGTGCGGACCGTGACAAAAGCGGCGCGGCATTTGCCTGGTGACCGCGCCCGATAGATAGACTGACTCGAAACAGAGACGAGGCCATTTATGCATTACAACTGGAATTGGGGAATCTTCTGGGAGATGTCTCCCGATGGCATTCCCTACATCGATACCCTGCTGGCGGGCCTGAAATGGACCCTGGCCACCGCGGCATGCGCCTGGATCATGGCACTGGTTCTGGGCACCATCTTCGGCACCCTTCGTACAACAACAAAACCATGGGTCGTCAGCCTTGCCAACGGCTACGTGGAGCTGTTCCGCAATATTCCCCTGCTGGTGCAGATGTTCCTCTGGTATTTCGTGATGCCGGAACTGATGCCCGGTTCGATCGGCGACTGGCTCAAGAGCCTGCCTGACGCTTCGTTCGTCACGGCGACCCTGGCCCTGGGCTTCTTCACCTCCTCGCGTGTGGCGGTGCAGGTGACCACCGGCATCCAGGCGCTGCCGCGCGGCCAGCGCATGGCCGGCGCCGCGCTGGGCCTGACGCCGACGCAGACCTATCGCTACGTGTTGCTGCCGATGGCTTTCCGCATCATCATCCCGGCGCTGACCAACGAGTTCGCCGCGATCATCAAGAACAGCTCGGTGGCGCTGACCATCGGCCTGGTCGAGCTGACCGCCGCCACCTACTCGATGCGCGAGTTCACCTTCCAGACCTTCGAGGCGCTGACCGGTGCGACCATCATCTACATCGTCATTTCCGTCATCGCGCTGCTGTTGGCACGCCTGCTGGAAAAAGTGACTGCTGTCCCTGGCTATATCTCCAGCGGTAGCACCAGTGCGGGAGGGCATTGATCCATGTTCAGCAATTTCGACTTCGACGTCATCCAGCGTTCCTGGGTCTACCTGTTCACGACCGGCCTGAAGTTCACGCTGATCCTGACCATCACGGCCATGCTGGGCGGCATCATCATCGGCACGCTGCTGGCCATGATGCGGCTGTCGTCCAACAAGCCGCTGTCGTTCATCGCCACCACCTACGTCAACCTGATCCGCTCGATCCCGCTGGTGCTGGTGATCTTCTGGTTCTACTTCCTGGTGCCGTTCATCGGGGCGTGGATCATCGGCGCGTCCGAACCCATCCAGGTGGGCGCCTTCCAGTCGGCCCTGATCACCTTCATCCTGTTCGAGGCCGCCTACTATTGTGAAATCATGCGTTCGGGCATCCAGTCGATCCCGCGCGGTCAGGTGTTCGCCGGTTACGCAATCGGCATGAACTACTGGCAGATGATGGGCAATGTGGTGCTGCCGCAGGCTTTCCGCAACGTGACCCCGATCCTGTTGACCCAGACCATCGTCCTGTTCCAGGACGTGTCGCTGGTGTACGTGCTGGGTTCGGTGCCGGACTTCGTCACCAGCGCCTCCAAGATCGCGCAGCGTGATGGCCGCCTGGTGGAAATGTACCTGTTCGTGGCTGTGGTGTACTTCGTGCTGAGCTTTGGTCTGTCGCAACTGGTCAAGCGCTTCCAGAAGAAGATCGCCATCATCCGCTAAGCCCCATGACGGCGGCCCGCCGGTGAAGGCCGGGCCGCCCAACGAATCGAGAAATTCAGGAGAAACAAATGATTGAACTCAACAACGTCAGCAAGTGGTACGGCAGCTTCCAGGTCCTGACCGATTGCACGACCTCGGTGAAAAAGGGCGACGTGGTGGTGGTGTGCGGTCCGTCCGGTTCCGGCAAATCCACCCTGATCAAGACCGTCAACGGCCTGGAGCCGTTCCAGAAGGGCACCATCACCGTGGATGGCGTGTCTGTCGGTGATCCGAAGACCAACCTGTCCAAGCTGCGCGCGCGCATCGGCATGGTGTTCCAGAACTTCGAGCTGTTCCCGCACCTGTCGATTCGCGACAACCTGACCATCGGCCAGATCAAGGTGCTGGGCCGCTCCAAGGAAGAAGCGACCGAAAAGGGCCTGAAGTATCTGGACCGCGTGGGCCTGCTGGCGCACAAGGACAAGTTCCCCGGCCAACTGTCGGGCGGCCAGCAGCAGCGCGTGGCGATCGCCCGCGCGCTGTCGATGGATCCGATCGCGATGCTGTTCGACGAGCCGACTTCGGCGCTGGACCCGGAAATGATCAACGAAGTGCTGGACGTCATGGTCGGCCTGGCCCAGGAAGGCATGACCATGATGGTCGTGACCCACGAAATGGGCTTCGCCCGCAAGGTGGCCAATCGCGTGGTGTTCATGGACAAGGGCGTGGTCGTGGAAGATTGCGCCAAGGATGAGTTCTTCGCCTCGCCGCGCTCGGAACGCGCGCGCGACTTCCTGGCCAAGATCATCACCCACTGATGGCGGCGCGCCTTCGGGCGCATCTCCGCGAGGGGCCGCGCCGGCGACGGAGCGGCCTTTTTCTTTGTGCGCCCAGCATGGGCGCACTCCTGCGGGTGCAAGTCCCGCCATGAGCTGGTCACAGTGAATGAAGTGAAGCGCAACTGCATGAGGGTGACCGAGTGTGGGAAGGAAGCGTGGAGCGTAAATCGCGAGCCGATGAACAAGAATCGCATAGAAGGCGC
>WNDX01000017.1 GCA_009914615.1 Herbaspirillum frisingense | reverse complement strand
GCCTACTTCGACCGGCTTGGGGTACCTCGGCTCTGTTGACCTCAACGACTCGAACCGCCCGGTGCGGACCCGCACGCCGGGTGGTGTGGGAGGGGATCGGCCAGGTTCTGGCCGCCCCTATCCCGATTTGCGTGCCAGGTTGGCGGCCGCGCTTACGTCATGACCCGCTCCTGCCTGAGGATCTGTTCGAACTTCTCGGCCGGTACCGGCGGGCTGAACAGGTAGCCCTGGATCTCGTCGCAACCGTAGTGACGCAGGTAGTCGAGCTGTTCGTCGGTCTCCACCCCCTCGGCGATCACGCGCAGCTTCAAGTGGCGCGCCAGCGAGATGATGGAGGCCGTGATCGCTGCGTCGTCGGCGTCGATGGTGATGTCGCGCACGAAGGAGCGGTCGATCTTCAGCACGTCGATGGGGAAGCGCTTCAGATACGCCAGCGAGGAATAGCCGGTGCCGAAGTCATCGATCGACAGGCGCACGCCCAGTTCCTTCAGGCCGGCCAGGATGCCGATGGCGTGCTCGACGTCGGTCATCATGAGGCTCTCGGTCAGCTCCAGTTCCAGCGAGGCCGGCGGCAGGCCGGTGTCTTCCAGCACGTCGGCGATCGAGGAGACCAGGTCCTTCTGCAGGAACTGGCCCACCGACAGGTTGACCGAGACGCTGATGTCGTCATGGCCGGAGAGCTGCCACTGGCGGCATTGCGTACATGCCGCGCGCAACACCCAGGCGCCGATCGGCAGGATCAGGCCGGTCTCTTCGGCCAAGCCGATGAAGCGCGCCGGCGACACCATGCCCAGTTGCGGATGCTGCCAGCGGATCAGCGCCTCGCTGCCGACCACGCGGCCGCTGGCCAGATCCACCTTGGGCTGGTAGTGCAGCAGGAATTCGCCGTTGTCGAGCGCGCTGCGCAGGTCGCCTTCGATGCGCAGGCGTTCCAGCGCCTGCTCGTTCATGGCCGGCGTGTAGAACTGGAAATTGTTGCGGCCGGTCTGCTTGCCGCGATACATGGCGATGTCGGCGTGCTTGATCAGCGTCTCGCCATCGGTGCCGTCGCTCGGGTAGCAGGCCACGCCGATGCTGCAGGTCATGAACAGCGTATGCCCACCCAGCGTGACCGGCGCGGCCACGGCGTCCATGATGCGTTGCAGGCTGCGGGTGTCGAGCGTGAGTTCGTCCTGCTCGGGCAGGATCATGATGAATTCGTCGCCGCCCAGGCGCGCCACCGTATCGGCCTCGCGCACCGCCGCGCGCAGGCGTCCGGCCACCGTGCGCAGCAGCGTGTCGCCGGCCTTGTGGCCCAGGGTGTCGTTGACGAACTTGAAGCGGTCGAGATCGACGAACACCACCCACAGCGCCTGCTTCTGGCGCTCGGCCACGCCGATGGCCTGCTCCAGGTGATGGCGCAGCATGTGGCGGTTGATCAGGCCGGTCAGGGTGTCGCGGCTGGCCTGGAATTCCAGTTCGGCCTCGTAACGCTTCATCGAGGTGATGTCATACAGCGCCGCCACGAAGTGGGTCACGGCGCCGTTCTCATCCTTCACCGGTGCGATGTAGAAGTCGTTCCACAGCTCCGAGCCATCCTTGTGATAGTTGCGCAGCACCACGTTGTGCTCGCGCTTCTCGCGCATGGCGATCCACACGGTCTCGAAGCCCTCCGGATCGCTGTCGCGCCCTTCCAGGAAGCGGATGCTCTTGCCCACCGCCTCGGACGCGCTGAAGCCGGTGATGCGCGCGAAGGCCGGATTGACGTATTCGATGGCGTATTCCGGCTCCTGGGCCGACAGGATGATGATGGCGTTGGCGCTGGCCTCGATTGCCTGGTGGCGCAGCTGCAGCGCGCTTTCGGCCAGGCGGCGCGCCTTGATGTCGTCCGACAGCAAGGCGTTGGTGGTACGCAGCTCGGCGGTCTTGTCTTCCACCAACTGCTGCACGCGATGCGAACGCATCGACAACGCGCGCATGTAGGCCGCGCCCAGCAGCGAGGCAATCACGCCCGCCAGCAGAATCAGCAGCGAGCCGTAGTGATCGGCGAACACCGAGCGCGGCGGGATGCTGATCTCCATGTGCCAGGTCTGGCCGGCGATATCGAAGCTGGTCATGGTATTGGACGGCTGGCGGAACAGGCTGCCCAGCTTGAGCAGGTGATCCAGCCAATGGCCCGGCGACGGCGCGCTGTCGTGGCGATAGACCAGGCTGGCGTCGCTGGCTTGCTGGCCGATGTAGATGCGCAGGCCGATTTCCTGATCCTCTGTCAGTCCGGCGCCGTCCAGGATCTTCTGGACCAGTTCGGTCACCTGCAGCACCGCCGAGGTATCGCCGATCAGGGCCGCCCGCCGCGCCAGGGGATCGGATGGCTGCACGCCACCGCGATACACCGGCTGGATGACCAGCAGGCCGCGCTCGCCCGGGCCGGATTGCGCCAGGCGCATCGGCAGCGTCGAGGCAGGGCGGCCGCTGGCTAGGGCCGCGTCCAGCGTCTTCATGACGATGGGATTGCCGGTCTGGTCCAGGCCCAGCGCGGCTTCGTTGCCTGCCACCGGCTCCACGTAATCGACCACCAGATAGGATGGACTGTCGGGCGCGCGCTCCAGCTTGCCGTCGGCCATCACGGTGATCTGGAAGCCGGGCACGGCGCCCTGGCGCAGCGCCTCGAACACCAGGCGGTCCTGGTCGGCCACGAAGCGCTGCACGCCGAAGGCGCGCACGTAGGGATAGCGCTCCAGCAGCGGCCGGGTGAAGCTGTGGAATTGCTCGCGCGAAGGATCGCCGACGGTGGCGTAGAAATGGTTGATGACCGACAAGACCTGGACCGCTTCTTCCAGGCCGCGCTGTATCGTGAAGGCGCGCAAGGCCGCCCGGCGCTCGAAGTCCAGGCTGACCGCATCCTCTTCCAGGTGGCTGGTGGCGACAAACACGGTCATGGTGGCGCACAAGCCCAACATCAGCGTGAGTGATGCCGACAACGTTGCCCCCAGCTTGTTGATCACACGCTGCATAAGTGAATCGTTATCTAGATATGACACCGATAATAATCTGCTCTCTGCCTAATTATCGGACGCACCGGATTTATTTTTAATGGCCAGACAACAAATCAAACTTTCGCTTGGTTGCGAGTTGTTTCCTTGTGGAAAATTCATGCGCCTCAAAGGCCGCCCGCAGGCGGCCCGAGCGGTTTCGCGCTCAATAGGAGTAAGGTGAGGACTGTTGTTTTTCCCGCGCCTCGCGCTCGATCGCCTGGGCTTGCATGAAAGCATCGAAGGAGCGCTCGATGGTGGCGCGCTCGATATCGCGGGTGATGAAGACGATGCGGCTGCGGCGGTCTTCCGACGGCCACGCGGGCAGCGTCGCGGTGGGATGGAAGATGTGCTGCACGCCGTGGATCACGGTCGGCAGATTCTCGCCCTTGAGATTGAGGATGCCCTTGATGCGCAGGATATTGGGCCCCTTGAAACCCACCAGCAAGCTCAGCCATTCGTCGAACAGCACGGGATCGATGGGCTCGTCGAAGGTGAAGCAGAACGCGCGGATGTGGTCGTCGTGGCGGTTGATGTCATGTGCGTGACCATCATGCTCACCATGCGCGTGACCATGCTGATGGTGAGCATGGTCATGACCGTGGTGATGATCATGAGGGTGATGAGCGTGCTCGTGCGCCTCCTTCTCGGCGAACGCCTCTTCATTGAGCCAACGCGCCACGTCCGGCATCTTCTCGCCGGGCTTGAACAAACCCGCGTCCAGCAGCTCGCCCGGCGCGATCTTGCCGATCTGCGGCAGCAACTGGCGCGCGCCCGGATTGAGCGCGCGCAGGCGCGCCTGCAGCGCCGACACTACCGCCGGCTCCGCCAGGTCGGTCTTGGTCAGCAGCAGGCGATCCGCCACCGCGGCCTGCTGCACGGCTTCGACGTGGTGATCCAGTGTGGACATGCCGTTGACCGCATCGATCGTGACGATCACGCCGTCCAGCCGGTAGCGGGAGGCGATGAACGGATCGGTCATCAGCGTATGCAGGATGGGCACCGGCGAAGCCAGGCCGGTGGTCTCGATCACCACGCGGTCGAAGCGACGCTTGCCGCCCTCGGCGAAGCGCCAGGTGATGTCCTTCAAGGTCTTCTTCAGGTCGCCGCGGATGGTGCAGCACAGGCAGCCGCTGCTCATCTCGACCACGATGTCTTCCTGGCTGTGCGCCACCAGCGGGTGATCCAGGCCGATCTCGCCGAACTCGTTGATGATGACGAGCGTGTTCTTCATCTCCGGCCGGGTGATCAGATGGTTCAACAGTGTGGTCTTGCCGCTGCCGAGGAAGCCGGTCAGCAGGGAAACGGGAATCGGCGCATCGCCGGCGGCTACGGATGAATTCATGATCGGATGTTCGTGAAGAAATGGTACGAAGGCTATGAAGGGTACGAAGGGTATGAAGGGCACGAAGGGCGCTCATGGCGCGGACTAGCCTCCATGCTAACCGATGCGTCAAGAGGCCGGCCGCCATGAAAAAACGGACCGCAAGGGTCCGTCTTCAGGCAGGCGTCATTCGTTGTCGTGCGCATCCAGCGGCACCTTCTCGGGTTGCTCGGCGCCCTTGCCCACGCCCGGCAGCAAATGGCCCAGCTTGCGCGCCTTGGTGCCCAGATAGCCGATGTTGAACGGATTGTGGTTGGCAATCAGCGGGATGCGCTCGGCCACCGTGATGCCGCTGTCTTCCAGCGCCTTCACCTTGCGCGGATTGTTGGTCATCAGGCGCAGGCCGGTGATCTTCAGGTGCGCCAGCATCGGCAGCACGATGGTGTAGCGCCGCATGTCGGCCGGGAAACCCAAGCGTTCGTTGGCTTCCACCGTATCGGCGCCCTGGTCCTGCAGGTGATAGGCGCGGATCTTGTTGAGCAGACCGATGCCGCGCCCTTCCTGGCGCAGGTAGAACAGCACGCCGCGGCCTTCCTTGGCGATCTTCTTGAGCGCCGCTTCCAGCTGCGCACCGCAATCGCAGCGCTGGGAAAACAGTGCGTCGCCGGTCAGGCACTCGGAATGCACGCGGCCCAGCACCGGCTCGCCGTTGCCGACATCGCCCAGCGTCAGGGCCAGGTGTTCCTTGCCGGAAATTTCATCGTAGAAGGCATGCAGCTCGAAGGTGGCCCAGGGCATGGGCAGCTTGCACGAGCTGACGAATTCGAGTTTTTCTTCCGGCACGGCGCCGGGCTGGATCGGTGACGACATGACAACCTGCTTTCAATGCGAATGCGAGAACCGCGTATCTTACCCTGCTGCCGTGTTTATTTCAGCGCGCCGGCCAGTCCGTTCAGCCGCGCTGAAGGACTTGCCCAGCAGGATTGAAGCAGTGTGGCGCAAACCCGTCACCGGCCTTGATTTGCGCCCGCGCCGGCGGCATCTTGCGGAAAATGTTTCTCAGCAACAATGTCGCGTTCAGCCCGTCACCAGCTCCGGCTCGCGATCCAGGCTGTAGCGGGTGAAGGTCCGGTTCAAGGCCGGCAACGGAGCCACGTCCATCTCGCGCACGGCCGGCTCCATGATCACCATGGCCACCGTGGCGGACAGGTTGTCGTGGCTGCCCGGGCGCGGCGGACGGCATACCGAGTAAGGCAGGCCGAAGTTGTCGAAGAAGGCGTCCTTCAGTTGCCGGCGCCCGAGCTTGTCGCCGGCGCCGTTGAGCAGCTTGCGCACGCGCCAGTCGCGATAGTGGCTGTCGGGCGAATTGGCGATGCCCAGATCGACCAGCTTGCCCAGCGCGACCTGCGACATCCAGTGGTTGGCGTGCACGATCAGCCCGTCCTCGCCCGGATAAATCGGAAAGGACTCATTGGTGGTGCATTCGAAATCGATGCCGAAACCTTCCGCCATGCCCAGCATGATGTTGTTGGAGCACGACTTGGGCGTGGTCGCCACCGCCTTCATCGCCAGCGAGAAGATGTCCTGCTCCAGCACCTTGCGGCGGATCAGCGACAGCGGCACGCCCAGTTGCGTGAAATCGCGGTCCGATTCCAGATAGTTGGCCGTGATCGAGACGCCGGCGCTGTTGAAGCCGCTGCGCGCCAGGCCGCCAGCTTCGACGAAGGTGAGGAAGTCGGGGCCGTTGTCGTTGCGCACGCGCAGCACGATCGAGGTACCCGCGCACTCGGCGCGCCAGTCCCAGTTCTGGCCGTGGATCAGGTTGCCGGTGGCCGAGCGTTCCGGCAGGATCAGCGCGCCGGTGCAACCGTCGCCCGGCTCCTGATCGGCGGCCGCGACCTTTTCCGCGCGCGCCTTGGCCAGCACCTCGGTGCGGGCATTGATCATCACGATATCGGCGAAATCCACGCCGGCGCCCTTGGCGATGCCGCGCATCTCGTCGATGTAGTGCGGCGCGTAGTCGCCAATCTGTCGCGCGAAGAAATCGATCAGGCGATTGCGCGCCTGTTCGCCGTAGCCGAGCTTGACCAGCGTCTGCCCGTACAGCGCGATGCTGCCGCGCACGCGTTCGGCGGCCTGCTGGCCGTATTGCACGCCGCGCTCATGCGGCGCGCCGGAGACGGAGACGAAGGGAAACTGAGTGATCGGGTTCATGGTGTCGGTCCATCCTGGAAAAGTGACAGGCAATGCAGCAGCCTGGCGAGAGCCGTTCTCGCGAAAAAAAAGAGAGCAGAAGAAGGGCCAGGCCGGCCGATGCGGCCCGGCAGGAAAATCAATCGAAGATCATTTGCCGGCCAGGCTGGCGGTCCACATCAACGGCTTGCTTTCCCACACCGTGTAGCCGTTGACGCGCTTGCGGATGGCCCAGGCGTCGGTCACGTTGTAGAGCACGATGAGCGGCGTCTTGGCGAGCTGCATGGCGTGCAGCTGGTCGAACAGCGCCTGGCGCTTCTTGACGTCGGATTCGACGAAGCTCTGGTCGATCAGCTTCTGCGCCGCCGGGTCGTCCCACACCTTGCGCGATTGCTTGGTCTTGTCGCCGGCAAACTGTTCATAACTCAGCGCCGGATCCAGGCGCGAGGAATAGGTAAACGAACTGATCTGATAGTTGCCGCTGTTGTAGCGATCCAGTTGCGTGGCCCATTCCAGCACTTCGATCTGGGCATTGATGCCGACCGCCTGCAGCATCGCCTGGGTCAGCACCGCCACCGCATAGCTGGGCACGTGGGCGCGCTTGTTGGCCTGGATCACGATGGGCTGGCCGCGGTAGCCGGCCTGCTGCAGCAAGAGCTTGGCCTTGGCCGGATCGTAGGCATAGGCCTTCTTCTGCTGGGCACTGTAGTACATCGACTTCTCGTAGATGGCCGAATTGTTGACGTGGGCCAGCCCTTCCGACGCGGCCTCCACGATCTGCTTCATGTCCAGCGCCAGCGCGATCGCCTGGCGGATGCGCTCGTCCTTGAGCACCGGATCGTTGGTCTGCATCAAGAGCGTGTTCTTGCCGGCTTCGCTGGGTACGATCACGCTGGTGTTGCGGTTGGCCCTGAGCTCCTTGACGTCGGATGCGGTGATCTGGCCGGCATCGATGGCGCCCGATTGCAGGCCGGCCTTGGAAGTCGACATGTCGGGCACCACCAGGAACTTGACCTGCGGGATCTGCGGCTTCTTCGCGCCCAGGTAGCCATCCGGCTTGGCGCCCGGGGGCGACTGGTAGTCCGCGAACGCGCTCATGGTGACGTATTCGCCGCGCTTCCACTCATCCAGCTTGTAGGGACCGGTGCCGATGGGCTTGTCCCAGCTGCCGTCTTCCTTGACCGATTTCTTGCTGAGCACCGCGGTCATGCCACAGTCGGTGCGCGCCAGGTTGTCGAGGAAGATCGCCGACGGCTTGTCGATCTTGATGACGAAGGTCTGCGCATCGGGCGCCGTGGCCGACAGCACCTTGGTGCCGGCGCGGCCGTCGAAGTCGCCGCGGCAGCGCCAGTCGGTCTTGGGATTCATGTAGCGGTTCCAGCTCCACAGCACGTCGGCCGAACTCATGGTGTCGCCGTTGTGGAATTTCACGCCGGTGCGCAGCTTGAAGGTATAGGTCAGGCCATCCGCGCTGACGTCCACCGACTTGGCCAGCAAGGGGCCGACCGAACCGTTCTCGTGATAGCCGACCAGGCCCTCGACCAGGTTGAGCACCACGCCATCGGTGGTGTTATCGCGGTTCACGCCGGGATTGGTCGAGCGGATGTCGGCCGGCTGCGCGACCACGATCTGGGTCGGGCTTTGCGCACGCGCCGCGGATGCGCCCAGCGCCGACAGCGACACCAGCGTACAGGCTGTCAGGCGAACGAGGGACGGAGAAGATGGCATGGCGGGTTTCCTTGGTGAAAAGCGATGCGGTTAGAGAGCAAGAGAAACGGGTTCGGCGGCGCCGGGTTCGTCGAAGCGCCATTTGAGCTGCATGCCGCCGCCCGGCACCGGGATCAGCGCCGGGATCGCCGACAGCAGCGTGCGCGTATAGGCTTGCTGCGGATGATCGAAGACCTGATCGCGGCTGCCCTGTTCGACGATGCGGCCGCCCTGCATGACCAGCACGCGGTCGGCCACCTGCTCGACCACGCCCAGGTCGTGGCTGATGAAGAGACAGGAAAAGCCGTGGCGGTCCTGCAGCTCGGCAAACAATTCCAGCACCTGCGCGCGCACCGTGACATCCAGCGCCGATACCGGCTCGTCGGCGATCACGAAGGCCGGATGGCGCACCAGCGCGCGGGCAATGGCGACCCGCTGGCGCTGTCCGCCCGAGAGTTCGTGCGCATGGCGCTCGCCGTACTTGCCGATGTCGAGGCCGACTTCCTGCAGCATCCTGGCGACTCGGGCGCGCTTGTCGGCGGCCGACATGCCTTCGAGCTGGCGTAGCCCTTCGCCGACCAGCTGCGCGATCGTCATGCGCGGATTGAGCGAGGAATACGGATCCTGGAACACCATCTGGCAATTCAGGCGATAGTCGCGCCAGCCCGGATCGCGGCGCGCGGTGGAGCGGCCCTTGAACAGGATCTCGCCCTCGGTCGGCGCGATCAGGCCGGCGATGGTGCGGCCCAGCGTGGTCTTGCCGGAACCGGAACCGCCCACCACGGCCACCACTTCCCTGGGCCGGATCGCCAGATCGATGCCGTGCAGCACGCGCTTGGCGGCAGTGCGCGAGAACAGCCGCTGGTGGCCGGCGTAATCCACCACCAACCGGCGCACCTCGACCACCGGCTCGGCCGGCGGCAGCGCGCGCGCCGGCTGGCGGCGCGGGATCGCCTCCAGCAGCGTGCGGGTGTAGTCCTCGGCCGGCGCCGCCAGCATGGCGGCGGTATTGCCGGACTCGACCACCGCGCCCTGCTTCATCACGATCACGCGCTCGGTATAGCGCGCCACCATCGGCAGGTCGTGGCTGATCAGCAGCACCGCGGTGTTGCGCTCGCGGGTCAGCTTGACCATCAGCTCCAGCACGTCGCGCTGGACCACGGCGTCGAGCGCGGTGGTGGGCTCGTCGGCGATCAGCAGGGCCGGCTCCAGCAGCATCACCGAGGCCAGCATCATGCGTTGCCGCATGCCGCCGGAGAATTCATGCGGCCACGCCGCCAGCGCCGCGGCCGGATCGGCGATGCCCACGCGCGCCAGCATGTCGAGCGCCATCTCGCGCCGCTCGGCCTTGCTCAGCCGCGGGCGATGCAGCGCCAGGCCTTCGTCGAGCTGGGAGCCGATGGTGGAGGACGGATTGAGCGAGGTCATCGGTTCCTGGAACACCATGCCGATACGCGCGCCGCGCAAGGCGCGCAGGCGTTTCTCGCCGGCCAGCGCCAGATCCTCGCCTTCGAATACGATGCTGCCGGCGGTGCGCACCAGCGGCGGCGGCGTCAATCCCATGATCGCGCGCGCGGCCTGGGTCTTGCCGCTGCCGGACTCGCCCACCAGGCCGACGAATTCGCCGGGCGCCACCGAGAACGAAACGTCGCGCACGATCTCGCGCCCCTTGGCGCCGATGGCCAGGGACAAGCCGCGCACATCGACCAGGTGTTGCTGCGCTCCGGGCAGGTTGGCGTGCATGTTCATTCGACCCCTTTCATGCGCGGATCCAGCAGGTCGCGCACCGCGTCGCCGAGGAAGTTGATGCCCAGCAGCGTGAGCGCGATGCACAGGCCGGGGAAGATGGACAGGTAGGTGGCCTGCGCCATGTAGGGCCGCGCCGAGGCCAGCATGTTGCCCCAGGTCGGCGCTGGCGGCGGCACGCCCAGGCCGAGGAAGGACAACGCGCTCTCGGCCAGGATCACCCAGCCGAACATCGAGGTCGCCAGCACCGTCAGCGGCGCGATGCAGTTCGGCAGGATGTGGCGCGCCATGGTGTAGAGCTCGGAATTGCCCAGCACGCGCGAGGACTCGATGTACTCCTTCTCGCGCAGCGACAGCACCGTGCCGCGCACGATGCGCGCCACCGTCGGCGTATAGGCCAGGCCCAGCGCCAGGATGATGCCGTACTGGTTGGCGCCGAACACGGCCAGCAAGGCCAGCGCCAGCAGCAAGCCGGGGAAGGCCAGCAAGGCGTTGATGAAGACCATCACGATGCGGTCCACCCAGCCGCGCAGGAAACCGGTGATCACGCCCACCGCGGTGCCGGCGATGATGGCGAAACCCACCGTCAGCAGGCTGATCCAGGCGCTGTTGGAGGCGCCGGCCATCAGCCGCGACAGCTCGTCGCGGCCGAATTCATCGGTGCCCAGCAGCCAGGCCGCGCCGGGCGGCTGGAAGCGTGAAGAGAAGCTGATCTTGAGCGGATCATGCGGCGTCCACGCCAGCGACAGCAGCGCCGCTCCAAGAATGAGCGCGATGATCAGCAAACCGATCATCGCTTGCGGTGTACGGAAGTTTTTCATTCGGCCAGCACCCTGGGATCGAAAATCGGATAGCACAGATCGATGACCAGATTGGTCAGCACGTAGATCACCGCCACGAACAGCAGGCAACCCTGGATCACCGGATAGTCGCGCGCGAAGATCGCGTCCACCAGCAGGCGCCCCAGGCCGGGGACGGTAAACACGGTTTCCACCACGGCCACGCCGCCCAGCAGGTTGCCCAGCACCAGGCCGATCAGCGTCCAGGTGGGGCCGAAGGAATTGCGGAAGGCATGGCGCATCATCACCGCGCGCTCGGACAGGCCCTTGGCGCGCGCATGCGTGATGTAGTCCAGCCGCAGCACTTCCAGCGTGCTGGCGCGCGCCATGCGGATCAATACGCCGATCTCGTGCAGGAACAGCGTCAGCACCGGCATCACCAGGTACAGCAAGCCGGTCTTCCAGTCGCTCATGACCGAGACGTAGCCGACCACCGGCAGCCATTCCAGCTTGAGGCCGAAGAACAGCAACAGCAGCAAACCCAGCCAGAAGGTCGGCAGCGACACCAGCAGCGTGGCCGTGCCGACCAGCGCCAGGTCGGCCGAGCGGCCCTGCTTCCAGGCCGCGATCATGCCGGCCGGCACCGCCGCCAGCACCGCCAGGATGACCGCGATCACCACGATCTGCGCGCTCACCAGGAAGCGGCTCAGCACCAGTTGCAGCACCGGTTCGCCGGTGGTGATCGAGACGCCGAAATCGCCGCGCAAGGCGTGGCCGCCCCACAGGCCGAACTGCACCATCCAGCTTTGGTCCAGTCCCAGATGCGCGCGCAGGTCCTGCAGGCGGGCCGGATCGGCCAGGTCGCCCAGCAGCAGCTGCGCCGGGTCGCCGGGAATGAGCCTGATCAACACGAAGACCGCGACCGCCACCAGGAACAGGGTCGGCACGGCCATGGCCAGGCGATTCAGCGTGAAACGGAACATGCTTCAGTTCTCCGCGTTAGGAATCCGACGGGATGTCGTGGAAGCGCTCATTGTCCCCGCGCACGCAGATTGCGCAAGGTCGCGGCGAAGAAATCCTGGACCTTGCCGACGCACGACAGGCCGTGATGCGGCACGTTGTCGAGCACGTCGAGCGTGGCGTTCACGCCAGCCGCCGCGAAGGATTTGCGCAGGCTTTCCAGACGCTCCGGGCGGGTCTTGCCGGCATCGTTGGCGCCCGGCATGTAGAACTTGCCGCCCTCGCGGTGCGTGATTTCCCAGGTCTCGATGTCGGCCTTGCCGACGATCATGTGCACCGGCAGCGCCTTCAGGGCATCCAGATTGAGCGGCTTGCCGAAACGGCCGGCGAAGTCGCGCACGCCCACCCACCAGTCCTGGTTGGCGTCCAGCAGCGTGACCGAGCCGGGCGCGCCGATCGACAGCGCCCACAGGCGTTCCGGATGGAGGTAGGCAAAGCGGTTGACGAACTGACCGCCGCCCGAATAGCCGAACAGCGCGAAGCGGGAAAAATCGCAGCCGAACTTGGCTGCGACTTCATCGACCATGTCCAGCAGCACCTGGTCGTAATGGATATCGCCTTCGCGCAACTGCTTGAAGCCGTCGCGGTTGCCGTCGCCCCTGGGTCCGGCCGGGAACAGCGGGCACAAGACGATGCAGTCGTTCCACTTGGCGAACTCGGCGAAGGCATCGCGGTATTCGGTAAAGGCGCGGCCGGTGCCGTGCATCACCACCACCAGCTGCATAGGGCGCGCATCGGCACTGCCCAGGTGCGGCGGCACATAGGTGCAGTAGGAAAAGCGCGGGTCGCTGTGCGAGGCATAGATGGTGCTGTTGCCCAGGTCGTACATGGCGCGGGCGCGCGCATCGAACTCGGCGCCGGGCGCCGCGGTGGTATCAGGCATGGAAGATCCTTGGAGAATGCGAAGGGAAAAGAACGCCATGCGGCGGGAAGGCCGTCAGGGCCGGCGCACGGGAAATCCGGGAGAAAGGCAGCGAAGTCGTCATGGGCGGGTGATGATCGATTGGCCAGCGGATGCTCTAGTTGTGTGACGATTATGTGACCAAAATCAGAAAATAAAAATGTAGAAATCGTTTAGCATTACTAAAGAATATTTTTATTATCTACACCGCTTCCACCGAGCCCCTGCCCATGAGCACGATCCGCTTTCTTCGCACTTTCGTCGCCGCCGCGCATGGCGGCTCGTTCGCGGCGGCCGCCGAACAGGTGGCGCTGACGCAGGCCGCGGTGGGCCAGCAGATGCGCGCGCTGGAGGCGGAACTGAAGACCACGCTGTTCGACAAGACCGGCCGCAACATGGCGCTGACGCCGGCCGGCCACCTGCTGCTGCCGCGCGCCCGCGACCTGCTGGAGCAATACGACGCCATGCGGCGCGACGTGAAGGACCAGCAGCCCATCGCCGGCACGCTCAAGCTCGGCTCGCTGATCACCGGCATGGGCCTGCTTTCGACCACGCTGGCCGAACTGAAATACCTGCATCCGAGTCTGGAAGTGGAATTGCGCGTGCAGGACCAGTCCAAGCTGATGGACGACATCCTCGGCGGCGAGCTGGACGCGGCGCTGGTGGTCGAACGCAAATGGCCCGACCGGCCCGGCCTGTTGTGGACGCAATGCTATGTCGAGACGCTGGCGGTGGTGGCCCACTCCAGCGTGGCCGGCCCGCACACCAGCATCGCCAGCCTGTTCGCGGCGCATCCCTTCATCCGCTTCGACCGCCGCACGCCCACCGGCGCGCACATCGACCGGATCATGCGCGGCATGCAACTGGCGCCGCAGGAATTCCTGGAACTGAATTCGCTGCTGTCCATCGTCGAGCTGGTGCGCAAGAACGTCGGCTTCACCATGGTGCCATTGCTCAAGAACTTCGATTGGGAAAGCGACCCCGGCCTATGCGTGCTGCACGTGCCGGGTCGGCCGGTGGCGCGGCGGCTGGGCATTCTGGAAAGCGGCCGGCGCAGTCATATCACCGGGGTGGTGCGCGATGAATTGCTGGAGCAGCTGCGCCGCATGCCGGCCGGCGGCAGAGTAGCGAGCGCCTACGCGGCGTAAGGCCGGTCGGGGCAGCGGGGGACGGGGAAAGGAACCGGAAAGGGAAACGGGCGGAGCCGCCCGCCTTGCCGCGACGGACGCCACGGCAAGGCCATTGCGATTGCCGATCAGACCAGGCCGTGGGCCTGCTGGTCAGCGTGATAACTGGACCGCACCATGGCGCCCACGGCGGCGTGCACGAAGCCCATCTTGTAGGCTTCTTCTTCATACATCTTGAAGGTGTCGGGGTGCACGTAGCGGCGCACCGGCAGGTGGTCGCCGCTGGGCATGAGGTATTGGCCGATGGTCAGCATGTCGACGTTGTGGGCGCGCATGTCGCGCATCACCTGCAGCACTTCTTCGTCGGTCTCGCCCAGGCCGACCATGATGCCGGACTTGGTCGGGGTCTCCGGGTGCAGTTCCTTGAAGCGCTTGAGCAGGTTCAGCGAGTATTCGTAGTCGGAACCCGGACGCGCTTCCTTATACAGGCGCGGCGCGGTTTCCAGGTTGTGGTTCATGACGTCCGGCGGGGCCATCTTGAGGATTTCCAGCGCGCGGTCCATGCGGCCGCGGAAGTCCGGGGTCAGGATCTCGATGCGGGTTTCCGGGGACAGCTCGCGCACGCGGCGGATGCATTCCGCGAAGTGGGCGGCGCCGCCGTCGCGCAGATCGTCGCGATCCACGCTGGTGATCACCACGTAAGACAGCTTCAGCTGGGCGATGGTCTTGGCCAGGTTTTCCGGCTCGTTGGGATCCAGCGGATCGGGACGGCCGTGGCCGACGTCGCAGAACGGGCAGCGGCGGGTGCACTTGTCGCCCATGATCATGAAGGTCGCGGTGCCCTTGCCGAAGCATTCGCCGATGTTGGGGCAGGAGGCTTCCTCGCACACCGTCACCAGGTTGTTGGCGCGCAGGATGTCCTTGATTTCGTAGAAGCGCGTGGTCGGCGAGCCGGCCTTGACGCGGATCCAGTCCGGCTTCTTCAGCTTTTCGGCGGCGACGATCTTGATCGGGATCCAGGCCGTCTTGCCGGCGCCCTTCTGCTTGTCGAGCGGATTGACGCGCGCGGCATTGGCGGCGGCGTTGCTGGAGGAATCTGCTGCTGGAGTGATATCGGTAGTCATGTCGGAATTTCCGGCCCTGGCGCGTACGCCTTGCGGGCTCAAGCCATGCCCGCGAAGCGGGCGATCAGTTTCTCGGCAAGCAGCGTCTGGACTTCGTCCAGACGGGCATGTTCGGCGCCCAGGGTCTTCATGTCGATGGTTGCCAGACCTTCGTAGCCGCAGGGGTTGATCCCCGAAAACGGCGTCAGGTCCATCTCGACGTTGAGCGACACCCCATGGTAGGTGCACCCGTTGCCGCGGATTTTCAAGCCCAATGCGGCCACCTTGGCGCCCTGCCACGGCCCGTCGGCGGCATAAATGCCCGGCGCGCCCTGCTTGCGTTCACCGGCGAGATTATACGCCGCCAGCGTCTCGATCACCGCCTGCTCGATGTTATGCACGAATTCGCGGGCGAACAGGCGGGCGCCGGGGCGGTTGCGGCGCAGGTCCATCAGCAGGTAGATCACCGCCTGGCCGGGGCCGTGGAACGTGACTTCGCCGCCGCGGTCGGTCTGCACCACCGGGATGTCATGGGGATTGAGGACGTGGGCGCGGTCGGCGCCCAGGCCCAGCGTATAGACCGGGGGATGTTCGACGATCCACAGCTGGTCGGGCGTCTCGGGAGTGCGCGCGTCGGTGTAGGCGCGCATGGCCGCGAAGCTGGCTTCATAGGGCTCGACGCCGCGTCGTACGATCTGCGGCAGGCCTGGACCGGGCAGCACGGCGGCCGTGGCGGCCGGCGCCGCCGGTGCCTCTTGCGCGCCGGCGATATGTGTTGCGGTTTGCATGCCCGCCAGTGTAGCGAACTTCGGCCCGGCCCGTCGCCGCGGCAGCGGTTTGGGTCGGGATTCTTGCCTTGTGGATAACTTTTCCGTCGTTTTCTGCGGAATTCCGTTGGATAACGGCGAAGGCGATCGCCTCAGAACCAGCGGATCAGGCCGCGCGGCAGCAGGCGGCTGATCCGCGTCCCGGTCCCGGTCTCGGCCTGGCCGGGGCAGCGGCATCCGGGCGCGGTCGCCCCGCCGTCGCGCCGCGCCGGCCGCCAATACACCTCGGCGATGCGCGACCACCAGCCCGGCCGGGCCAGGATCTCGAATTCGGCGCAGCCCTTGACCGCCTCGAACACCGCCAGCCCGCGGCCGTGAAAGTCGAAATCGCGGCCCGGGCTGAGCCAGAAGTCGGCCCCGCCCTCCTCCACCGTCAGCCACACCAGCCCGCAACGCACCCGCACGCGCACCGGCGTTTGCAACTGCTGTGCATAAGTCTGGCCGTCCTGCAGGCATAGCGGGGCGGCCCCGCTTGATAAAGAAATTGTCATGGCGCTTTCCTTTCCCTGGTTCGCCGGGCAAGCCGCTCCCTGGCCGCAATGCCCGTTCAGGCGCGGCTTTCGGAGGAAGATGCTCGGAATTTCGTTGGATTGGATGCCATTGTAGGCAGCGACACGCGCGCAACAAAACGATATATATTCGGTGTCATTGCGAATGAAATTCACAAGGACAACACCATGGCCGATCTGAGAAAGCTGCCCAACCTGGCCGCGCTGCGCGCCTTCGACGCCGCCGCGCGCTATGAATGCTTCTCGCGCGCGGCCGAGGAAATCCACGTCACGCCCGGCGCCGTCAGCCATCAGGTGCGGGCGCTGGAAGAAGAACTGGGCCTGCAATTGTTCATCCGCCACGGCAAGCGCATCTCGGTGACCGAGACCGGCCAGCGCTTCGCCACCACCATCCGCAAGTCGCTCTCGGAGATCGCGCTGGCGGCCGAACACCTGCGCAGCCTGAGCCGCCAGCAGCGGCTGGTGATCTCGTCCACGCCCTCCTTCGCTTCGCGCTGGCTGGCGCCGCGGCTGTGGAAATTCATCGATGCCCATCCCGAAATCGAGGTGGTGCTACAGTCCGGCAGCCACTTGTCCGACCTGCGGCTGGACGGCGTCGATGTCGGCCTGCGCTTCGGCCGCGGCGGCTATAGCGGGGTGGTGTCGGAAAAGCTGAGTGACGATTACTACTACCCGGTGGCCGCGCCGGGCTATCGCGACAAACGCGGCAAAAAACCAGCCAAACCCGCCGACCTGGCGCAGTGCGTGCTGCTGCGCATGGACCAGCGCGAATCCTGGCAGCCCTGGCTCTCGCGGGCCGGGCTGACGCTGCCCGAACCCAGCGGCGGCCTGGTGATCGAGGATTCCTCTCTGACCTTGCGCGAGGCCGCCAAGGGCTGCGGCGTGGCCTTGTCGCGCCACATGATCGCCTCGCAGGAGATCGCCGCCGGCGAGCTGGTGCGGCTGTTCGACGTGGCCTTGAAATCCGACGAGGCGTATTACTTCGTGCACCTGCCGGAGGGGCTGGAAAAGCCGGCCATCGCCGCCTTCAAGGCCTGGATCTTCGAGGAAATGCAGCTGTTCCGCGATACCACCAACTGGCCCGGCTGATGCGGCCGACGCCGCCGCACGCCGGCGGCGGGCAAACAAAAACCCGGCGCGCCCTCAGGCTGCGCCGGGTTTTCCGTGTGGGCTTTTGCGCGGATCAGAGCACGAACTTCACCAGTTCGTGGGTGGACAGCGCACGATAGATGTTGTCCAGCTGAGCGCGGCTGGTGGCGCGCACGGTCAGCGTCAGCGACAAATACTTGCCCTGCGAGGACGGGCGCATTTCCAGCTTGCCGGCGTGGAACTCGGGATCGTGCTCGATCACCAGCGCGACGATGTTCTGGGCGAATTCATCCTGCATGATCCCGACCACCTTGATCGGGAAGTCGCTCGGATACTCGATGAGGGATTCTTCTGCGGAGATGGTAGGAATAGACATGGCAATAGGCGATGGCGTTGTCCGCCGGACGCTCCGGTTTCAATGCACCCAGATGGGGATGAAACGACCGGAGTCAAGCAGACGGGATTGTGCGAAATGGGGGAATCCCCGCATTTTACGCCATGCGACGGCGCCTTCGCCCAAAAAACGCGCCGGGCCGCACGCGGCGGCCCGAGCGGAACCGGTCCAGCCCGGCCGGCGGCGGATTTACAGGCGCGCCTTGGCCGCCTGATAGGCCGCGTACACCTTGGCGAACACCGGGCCCGGCTTGCCGTTGCCAACCGGCTTGCCGTCCAGCGTCACCACTGGCAACACTTCCTTGCTGGCCGAAGAAATGATCAGCTCGTCGGCCGCCAGCACCTCTTCACGCGGGATGCGGCGCGCTTCAAACGCGATGCCCTGCTCGGCGCACAGCTCTTCCATCAGGCCGTAGCGGATGCCTTCCAGGATCAGGTTGTCCTTGGGCGGCGCGGAAATCTTGCCGTCCTTCACCACCCACACATTGGAAGACGAGGCCTCCGACAGCAGGCCGTCGCGGAACTGGATCGCCTCGGGCACGTTGTTCTCGGCGGCGAACTGGGCGGCCAGCACGTTGCCCAGCAGCGAGGTGGACTTGATCTGGCAATTCAGCCAGCGGCGGTCTTCCATGGTCACGCAAGGCACGCCGTTCTCGACCGCGGAGGCCGGCGGCAGCGCCATCGGATTGGTCATGATCAGCACCGTCGGCACCACTTCCTTGGGGAAGGCATGCGCGCGCTTGGCCACGCCGCGGGTGACCTGCAGGTAGATCATCTGGTCATCCAGGCCGTTGGCCTCGACCACCTGCCCGATCAGCGCCAGCCATCCGGCTTCGTCATGCGGATTCGGAATACCGATGCTTTGCAAGCTGCGGAACAGGCGGGCCAGGTGCTGGGCGCCGCGGAAAGCCTTGCGGCGATACATCGGGATCACTTCGTAGATGCCGTCGCCGAAGATGAACCCCCGGTCCAGCACGGGAATGCGGGCTTCGGACAGGGGCGTGAGTTCGCCGTTGAGATAGACGATGGGGTCGTTCATGTTGTTTTTTCCAGTGTGCGGGAATGGGACAAACGGAGCCGGCCGGAGGCCATGACTCAAAGATTCTGGCATACGCAAGTGTACGGGGTTATGCAAAAACGGTATTGCCTTCCCGTTTTTTGCCGCGACGGCGGTGCGGTTTTGCGCCCTTTTTTTGCCCCCTTTTTTTTCGCCATTTTTGCTACTTTATCCGCTTGCCTCCGTCTTGCCCTTTATATCCATGGGCGGACATTTCACCGCCGTCATCCCGGCGCAGGCCGCGACCCAGCGAGGTTGAGCGCCTCCCCGCATGCGCCGCGCAAGACCAACCCGCCCTCAAGCGTCATCCCGCCGGCAACAGCGACGCCTCCACCCGGCACCCCTCGCCTTCGCCCAGCGGCACGAACTTCCAGCGCACACCATGGAAGCGCGCCAGCGTCTCGCGGTGCGCGATGCTGAGCACCGTCACGCCGGGCAATTCGCGCGGCAAGGCGGCATACAAGGCCTCCTCGGTCTCGCCGTCCATGGCGCTACTGGCCTCGTCCAGGAACAGCAGCCGCGGCCGGTTCAGGAACACCCGCACGAAGGCCAGCCGCTGCTGCTCGCCCGGCGACAACGCGTTGCTCCAGTTGGCGGCCTGCCCCAGCCGCTTGACCAGATGCGGCAGGCGGCACAGCACCAGATAGCGCTCGATCGCGGCATCGTCGAATCTGCCTTCCGCGGCCGGATACGACAGCGCCGCGCGCAGCGTGCCGATCGGCAGGTAGCTGCGCTGCGGCAGGAACATCACCGGCGCCTCGGCCGGCAAGCCGATGCGGCCCCGTCCATAGGGCCAGATATCGGCGATGGCGCGGATCAGGGTCGATTTGCCGCAGCCCGACGGGCCGCTGATCAACACGTGCTCGCCCGAGTCCACGCGCGCGTCCAGGCCGCGCAGCATCAGCGCGCCGTCCGGCAGCGACAGTTGCAAACCCTCGATGGTCAGCGCGCTGCCGCCGTGGCGCTCCACGTCGATGGTGCGCGCCATGCCGGTCGCGCGTTCGACGTCGGCGTTGAAGCCGGCCAGGCGGTTGATGCTGGCCTTCCAGCTGGCCAGCGTGGTGAAAGCGTTGATGAACCAAGACAGCGCATCCTGCACCTGGCCGAAGGCGTCGCTGATCTGCATCAGCACGCCCAGCGTGATGGCGCCCGAGAAGTAGCGCGGCGCCGACACCAGCATGGGGAAGATCACCGCGAACTGGCCGTAGAAATTGACCGCGACATTGAGCTTCTTGGTCAGCCGCATGATGTCCCACCAGTTGGCGCGGATGTCGTCCAGGCGCGCGGTGAGCTGGGCGCGTTCCTGCGCCTCGCCGCGATACAGCGCCACCGCCTCCGAGTGCTCGCGCACGCGGATCAGGCCGAAGCGGAAGTTGGCCTCGAAGCGCTCCTGAATGAAGCTCAGGCCGACCAGCGGCTTGCCTATCCACCAGACGATGCCCGAGCCCGCCAGCGCATAGGCGATCACGAACCACACCATGTAGCCGGGAATGGTCCACGACTGGCCCAGCGCCGTAAACGACAGCGGCCCGCTGACCGCCCACAGGATGTGCACGAAGGAAAACAGCGTCACGCTGCTGGAGATGAAACCCAGCACCAGCGACAACGAGTCGGAAGTGAGCGCATGCAAGTCTTCGGCGATGCGCTGGTCGGGGTTGTCGGAGAGCCGTCCCTCCTGGCCCTGCTCGATGCGATAGTAGGCGCGGTGCGCCAGCCAGCGCTGCATGTAGCGCCCGGTCATCCAGTAGCGCCAGCGGATCTGCAAGGCCTGCTTGAGATAGACGCTGTAGATGGCCACCGCGATGAAGACGAAGGCATAGCCGGCGAATTGCCATAGCAGCGACTTGAACCGCGGGTAGTTGCGCGACTGGAGCACGTCGTACATGTCGCGGTTCCAGGAATTGAGGCGCACGTTGATGTACACCATGCCCAGGTCGAGCGCAATGATCGCCAGCAGCAGGGCCAGCGCCCTCCACTTTTCCTCCGAGGTCCAGAACGGCTTGATCAGGCGCCAGATCTCGGCGCGGCTGGCGCGGGCGGCGGGCGGTGCGGAGGCTGACGAGGGGCTGGCGTTGGTCATGGCGGAGTCCGGCAATGGTCGTGCTGCCCAGCTTGCCGCCGCAGACTTAAGGCAGACTTAACCGTATTGCTGCGGCCGATTCCCATGCGGCGGCTGAAACACGCGTCCCTGTACCGCCCCCTCCTATCGTCCCGATCAAAACAATCAATCACGCCTATCTCTTGGCTTTGGGAACTTCCCGCCCCATCTGCGCGTTGTTGCAGCTCATCCATTGCGCCAAAGGCGAGCCGTCTAATACCTCCGTATAGTTGGCGGCCTCGATGGGCAAGGCAATAATCGCCGCAAGCGCAACGCGTGCAGCGCAGGGAAAGCAGGATAGTCCGGACCACCGGCAACCACCATATCAGGGAGCAATAAAAATGAACGCCGTATCCGACAAGCGCGCCTCGTTGAGCGTCGCGGCCAGGTTGACGCTGAGTTTCGCGTTGGTGCTGGCGATGATGCTGGTGCTGACCGTGGTCAGCATTTCCAAGGTCAATTCCATCGAAGGCAGCCTGACCACCGTCAGCGAAGACAACAACGTCAAGCAGCGCTACGCCATCAACTTCCGCGGCAGCGTGCACGACCGCGCCATCGCCCTGCGCGACCTGACCCTGGTGAGCGACGCCGAGGTCAAGGACGTGGTGGCCCTGATCAACAAGCTCGATAGCGACTACCAGCAATCGGCCAAGCCGCTGGACGCCATCTTCTCCGGCGAGCGCGGCAAGCAGATCCGCTCCGAAGAACGCGCCGACCTGGAGCAGATCAAGTCCATCGAAGCCCGCGCCATGCCGCTGGCGGCCAACATCATCGCCGCCCGCAACGCCGGCGACATCGACGGCGCACGCCAGATGATGCTGACCCAGGTCAAGCCGGCGTTCACCGACTGGCTGGCGTCCATCAATAAGTTCATCGATCTGCAGGAAAGTATGAGCCAGGCCGAATCGGCCAAGGCGCGCGCCGTCGCGCACGGCTTCCAGGCGTTCATGCTGGTGCTGCTGGCAGCCTCGCTAGTGGCCGGCGCCGTGCTGGCCATGCTGATCACCCGCTCGATCCGCCGCGCATTGGGCGCCGAGCCCGATCAGGTCAAGGAACTGGCGCTGGCAGTGGACCGTGGCGAGCTGTATCACGATGTGGCGCTGCGCAAGAACGACGGCGGCGATCGCCAGAGCATCATGGCCACGCTGGCCGAGATGAGCGGCAACCTGCGCGCCACCGTCACCGAAGTGCGTGACGCCGCCGCCGACGTCGCCACCATCAGCGCCCAGATCGCCGCCGGCAACACCGATCTGTCAGCCCGCACCGAAGACCAGGCCGCCTCGCTGGAAGAGACCGCCTCGGCCATGGAGCAGCTCACCGCCACCGTCAAGCAGAACGACGCCAACGCCCGCCAGGCCAACCAGCTGGCGCACAATGCCTCCGACATCGCCAAGCAGGGCGGCGCCATCGTCGGCGAAGTGGTGCACACCATGGCGGCCATCAATGACTCTTCGCGCAAGATCGTGGACATCATCAGCGTGATCGACGGCATCGCTTTCCAGACCAATATCCTGGCCTTGAACGCCGCGGTGGAAGCGGCCCGCGCCGGCGAACAGGGCCGCGGCTTCGCGGTGGTCGCCACCGAAGTGCGCAGCCTGGCGCAGCGCAGCTCGGCCGCCGCCAAGGAGGTCAAGCAACTGATCGACACCTCGGTGGAAAACGTCGAGACCGGCACCAAGCTGGTGGAACAGGCCGGCAACACCATGGAAGACATCGTCAAGAGCGTGCAGCACGTGACCGATGTGATGGGCGAGATTTCCGCCGCCAGCCACGAGCAGAGCCTGGGCATCGAAGAAGTGCACAAGGCGATCGCCCTGATGGATCAGGTGACCCAGCACAATGCCGCCCTGGTCGAGCAGGCCACGGCCGCGGTCGCCGCCCTGCAGGATCAGGCGGTCAATCTGAACCACGCAGTGGGCGTGTTCCAGCTCGAGGCCCCCTCGGCCGCACAGGCCGCACAAACCGCGCCGGCCGCCAATGTGCTGCCGCTGCGCACCGTCGAGGTGAACCCGGCGCCGGCCCTGCGCCTGACCGCCAAGCGGGAGCGCGCATATGGCTGAGGCAGTCGCCGCCGGCGCCGATATGCAACAGGAACTGCAGCGCTTGGCGGCGCTGCATTCCTTGCATCTGCTCGATACCGGCGCCTCCGAGGATCTGGATAACATCACCCGCCTGTGCACCGGCCTGTTCGGCGTCACGGGCGCCTACGTGTCGCTGATCGATGCCGATCGCCAGTGGGTCAAGTCGAGCGCCGGTCCCGACATGTGCGCGCCTTCGCGCGAGCAATCCTTCTGCCACTACACCGTCGCCCTGCGCGCCGTGATGGTGGTGGAAGACGCGCTGGCCGACGCGCGCTTCCGCGACAACCCCATGGTCACCGGCGAGCCGCATATCCGCTTCTACGCCGGCGCCCCGCTGCTGACGCCGGACGGCCATGCCATCGGCGCGCTGTGCCTGACCGCCACCGAAGCGCGCAGCTTTCCGCCGGCGCAGCGCAAGCAGTTGCAGCAACTGGCCGCGCTGGCAATGTCGCAGATGCTGCTGCGGCGCGCGGTGGGCCGGGTCGATGCCCTGACCGGCATGCCCAACAAGTATCAACTGCAGGAAGACCTGGAAGCGCTGGCGCGCGTACCCGCAGGCGAGGACGACGGCGGTATCGCACAGCCGGGCCCGCGTACGCTGGCCTATATCGATATGCCGGACGCCAACACCGCCTTCGAGATCGCCAGCGTGCTGGGCGTGGGCGTCTACGACGACCTGGTGCGCAATGTCGGCGCCCGCCTGCGCCAGCTCACCACCGGCCGCGCCGACGTCTATCACGTCACCGATGCGCGCTTCGCCCTGCTGTCGCACGAAGGACGGTCCGGCGAGCTGGCGCGCGACCTGCGCGCGATGACCGCCGCCCTGGAACAGCCGGTCAACAGCATGACCCTGCCACTGAACCTGCCCAGCTACGGCGGCATCGTGCGCGTCGAGCCGCAGCGCGACGCGATACTGGATGCCCCGCGCAAGGCCGTGGCGGCGCTGCACGAAGCCTTCACCCATCAGCGCCGCTGGGCCGACTACGATGCCGAGGCCGACGTGCGCCATCAGCGCAGCTTCCGCCTGCTCAACGACATTCCCGACGCCATCCAATCCGAGGATGGTTTCCAGTTGGCCTACCAGCCCAAGCTGGACCTGAAGACCGACGCCTATCACGGCGCCGAAGCGCTGCTGCGCTGGCAGCACCGCGAGCTGGGCCCCATCTCGCCGGCCGAGTTCATCCCGCTGGTGGAGCGCACGGCGCTGATCAGACCGGTATCGGATTGGGTGATCGGCGCGGCGCTGCGCCAGATGGCCGCGTGGCGCGGCGAAGGCATGCATCTCAAGCTGGCAATCAACCTGTCGGCGCCTAACTTCGAGGAAGGCGATATCGTCAAACGCCTGGAGCGCGCCTGCCTGGCGGCCGACATCGATCCGCGCATGGTCGAGATCGAATGCACCGAAGGCCTGTGGATGCAAAGCCCGGCCGTGCTGAAGATGCTGCATGAGATCCGCGCGCTGGGCATGGGCCTGGCGCTGGACGATTTCGGCACCGGCTACAGCAACTTCGCTTACCTGCAGCAGGTGCCGGCCTCGGTGGTCAAAATCGACCAGTCGCTGATCCGCAATCTCGACAGCAGCCCGCGCGACCGCCGCATCGTGCAATCGCTGATCGCACTGGCCAAGGAACTGGAATACCGCATCGTGGCCGAAGGCGTGGAGACCGCCCAGACCTTGCAACTGATCCGCGACTGGGGCGTGGACGAAGCACAGGGTTATTACCTGGCGCGACCGCTGGCGCCGGGCGCCTTCGTCACACACGTACGCAGCGCGACAACCACTCTCCTGCAATGAGCCATCCCTGCGCGGCGCTTCAGAACTCGGCCAATAGCTGATCGACGAAGCGCCGCATCGTGGCTTCCCTTTCCTTCGCCATCAGCGCTCCCGCAGCCGTCTGGAAGCCCGAAGCCAACTGGTACAGCTTGTTGGGGAAATGGTCGAGCGCAAAACGCTTGTCGTCCAGCGTGCGCCCTTGCGCCTGCGGATCGAGGGGATCGTACAAACCCGACCCCATTCGGCCAGCGACGTAGAAGCAGCGCGCCACACCGATGGCGCCGATGGCATCCAGACGATCGGCGTCCTGCATGATCTTCGCCTCCAGCGTAAGCGCCGGGATGTTGGCGGAGAAACTGTGCGCCTCCACCGCATGCGCCACGCGATCCGCATCGTCCTGCGTCCAGCCCTGCGCCCGCAAGATCTTCACCGCCTGCTGGGCCGACAGCGTCGAAGCCTGGCTGCGCAGCGGCGAGTTCTTTTCCACCCGCACGCAATCGTGCAGCAGCACCGTCGCCAGCAGCAGGCGCAGGTCGCCGCCCTCTTGTGCCTGCAGGCGACGCGCGTTGTTCCATACCCGCACCAGATGCGACACGTCGTGCGCGCCGTCGCCGGCATCGTCGAAGACGTGTGGGAGCAAGGCGGCGGCAAGCGTGTCGAAGGGAGCGAAGGCGGCGGCGGCTTGGGAAACGTTCATGGCTGACAATGCACTCCTTGGCGATGGGTGAAAGGAAGTCCGGCCCGGCAGTATGCCCGAAGCGGCAGCCACGGATTGGATACGATGCGCCGGCCGGCGTATGACGATCCGCCCGGAAACCTGGCCCGGCGCGACCGTTCGGATTTTCCGACAAGTGTTTTTCACCGCTGCAACACACGCAAGCGCGCCGGTTGTGAGATGATTCGGCTTCATCTTTTCTTCACCAGCTCTTCAGGCAACCGACCGCCGCCTGGAGTAAAAGAAGAACTTTTTGCTTCGCTGCCGGCCATGCCCATGGACCACGATAGCGGTTCCCAAACCGCACCTGTCCGCCGGCCGCACATGAATACGCGCACCGGTCATCCTCTCCGGCCTGGTCCTTCCGGCGCGCACGATAGAAACTGACGCCCGACCGCGGCCCCGCCGCCGACCGCCCGCGCTTGCGCCGGCGAAGCGCCGCCGCCGTCGTCCGCCAACGGAATTTTGTGGAGTTTGCATGTTCACCTGGTTCGAAAAACTGGTTCACCCTTATCCCGAGACGCATCCGCTGCCGCCGCCGCGCGGCTTCATGCGCTTCATCTGGTCCTGTACGCAGGGCGTGCGCAGCTACATCGCCGCCATGACCCTGATGACTGCCCTCATCGGCGTGTTCGAAGCCCTGCTGTTCGCCGCGATGGGCCGCATCGTTGTCTGGCTGTCCAAGATCCAGCCTTCGCAACTGTGGGCGCAGGAAGGCCATACGCTGCTGTGGCTGGGCGTGGTGCTGGTCGCCAGCCCGTTGCTGATCGCACTGCAGACGCTGTACAAGCACCAGACCCTGGCCGGCAACTTCCCGATGCTGCTGCGCTGGAATTTCCACCGCCTGATGCTCAGCCAGAGCATGAGCTTCTACCAGAACGAATTCGCCGGCCGCGTCGCCACCAAGGTGATGCAGACGGCGCTGGCGGTGCGCGACTTCTGCATGATCGTGGGCGACATCCTGGTGTTCATCGTGATCTACTTCGCCACCCTGGTGGGTGTGGTGGGCAGCTTCGACGTGCTGATGCTGGTGCCCTTCTTCGTCTGGCTGGGCGCCTTCGTGCTGGCCATGCGCTACTTCGTGCCGCGCCTGTCCAAGGTGGCGCGCAACCAGGCCGACGCGCGCTCGCTGATGACCGGCCGCATCTCCGACGCCTACACCAACATCGCCACCGTCAAGCTGTTCTCGCACGCCGGCCGCGAAGCCGACTACGCGCGTAGCGCGATGCGCGAATTCCTGACCACGGTGAACCGCCAGATGCGTCTGGTGTCGGGCTTCGAGATCGTCAACCATGCGCTGAACATGATCCTCATCATCGGCACCGCCGGCATCTCGCTGTACCTGTGGACGCAGGGCAAGGTCGGCATCGGCGCGGTCGCCGCCAGCACCGCGATGGCGCTGCGCCTGAACGGCATCGCGCACTGGGTGATGTGGGAAATGTCGGCGTTGTTCGAACACGTGGGCACGGTGCAGGACGGCATCAACACCCTGGCGCGCGCGCACGACGTCAAGGACGCGCCCGACGCCAAGCCGCTGCAGGTCAAGAGCGGCGAGCTGCGTTTCGAAGGCGTGAGCTTCAGCTACGGCGGCGCTTCCCCGCGCCCGGTGGTGGACAAGCTGGACCTGGTAATCCGCCCGGGCGAAAAGATCGGTCTGGTAGGCCGCTCCGGCGCCGGCAAATCGACCATCGTCAACCTGCTGCTGCGCTTCTACGACATCGAAGGCGGCCGCATCCTGATCGACGGCCAGGACATCGCCCACGTCACGCAAGACAGCCTGCGCGCGCAGATCGGCATGGTCACGCAAGACACCTCGCTGCTGCACCGCTCGGTGCGCGACAACGTGCTCTATGGCCGTCCCCACGCCAGCGATGCCGAAATGATCCACGCCGCCGAACGCGCCGAAGCGCACGACTTCATCGGCAGCCTGGCCGACGCCAAGGGCCGCACCGGCTACGACGCCCACGTCGGCGAACGCGGCGTCAAGCTCTCCGGCGGCCAGCGCCAGCGCATCGCGATCGCCCGCGTGATGCTCAAGGACGCGCCCATCCTGCTGCTGGACGAAGCCACCAGCGCACTGGACTCGGAAGTCGAAGCGGCGATCCAGACCAGCCTCTACAAACTGATGGAAGGCAAGACCGTGGTCGCCATCGCCCACCGCCTCTCCACCATCGCCGCGATGGATCGCCTGATCGTGCTGGACCAGGGCCGTATCGTCGAGCAAGGCTCGCACAGCGAACTGCTGGCGGCCAACGGTTTGTATGCGCGCTTGTGGGCGCATCAGAGCGGGGGCTTCCTGGGTGAGGAGGATGCGGAGCCGGTTGAGGTTGTGGCGTGATGGAAGCGTGATGGAAACGTAATTCAGAAAGCCCCGTCTGATGGCGGGGCTTTTTTTATGGTGCTGGCGTTTTGCTTGTCGGAGCACACCGGTTTCGATACGCCGCTGCGCGGCTGAACAGGGTCTGGCGAGGCGCGGCGAACGACGCTGGATCCCGGCCTGCGCCGGGACGACGGAGGGGGTTGAGACGTTGACGGTCTTCACAAACACTCTCCGCTAACTAACCGGGGATCGCATCCGGGCGAGTCGTCGCGACAGCAGGCTTTCCTTCCCGTCGTCCTGACGAAAGTCAGGACCCAGTGTCTTTCAGCGCACCATGGAACACCGCAAACGTCACCGAATGCGACCAGGGTCGGAACGGCGAAAGAATCGCAGCGCGAGGCAGTCCCCGCCCTCAAGCAAAGAAGGAATCATCCAGCAACATGTCCTCGAAAAAGGCGCCAAAAGGCTCCGACGGATGTTTCAGATGGATCTCCAGGATCCAGCGCATCGGCATCGGCGCGCCGTCGAATTCGGCCAGCGACCCGGTATGGATCGCCGCATGCGGGAAGTCCGACACGCGATGGCCGGGCAGGTCGAAGTTGAGCACCCAGCCGCGCGCCAGCGCCCATTGGCGGCCGCGCTCATACAGTTGGCGGCCGCTCAGTTTCTCGTTCAGCCACGCGCGGCGCAATGCGTGGAACAGTGCTTCGGCGTCGGCCGCGCAGCGTTCGTATTCGTCGTGCTTGCCGACCACGAAGCTTGCGCCGCCGTCTCCCTCGAAGGCGTCCACGCGCGGCGCGATATCGATGAAGAAGATATCGTTCTCGCCCAGCACGATGCCGGGCTCGGAGGCCAGCCGCATCGGCTTGGTGGTATTGCGCCCGAAGCGCACCCGCGTCGGATGCCAGGACAAGGCCAGCCCGGCATCGCGCAATACGCCCTTGGCCATCTCGACCGCCTCTTCTTCCACCATCCCCGGCCGCACTCGGGCCGCGATGTCGGCGATCGCGCGACGCGTGCCGCTGCGCGCGGCCAGCATGCCGTCGACGGAAAAGGCAGGGCCGACGCGTTCGGCCTGTTCCAATGAAAGTGGCGAATCGGGCTGCTGACCGGGGTGAACGGCATCCTGCATGACTGGCTCCCTGAGCGTTGAGTGATGCCGTCATTATCGAAACCTCACGCCGCGCCGCCAATCGCGGCATGGGGCGGATTCCTGCCACTCTGGGGCCGAATCCTGCCAACGCAGGCATACGCGGCCAGGAGGCGTATGATTTGCGCCATCACCCCCTGGAGTATCCGCGCATCATGCCCACGGTTTCCCTGCTGGCCTTTCCCGGCGTGCAGTCGCTGGACGTCTCCGGCCCGCTCGATGTGTTCGCCGAGGCCAACCGCTTCCTGCTGCCGCAGCAGCATTACCGCCTGCAGGTGATCGGCGCCGGCGATGGGCCGCTGATCTGTTCCAACGGCATGCAGCTGACCGCACATCGGCATTTCACGCACAGCGACGAAGCCTGCGACCTGCTGCTGGTGGCAGGCGGCCCGGTATTGGTCAAGCAGGCGCCGGACGCCGCCCTCGGCGCCTGGCTGCGACAGCAGGCGCAGCAGGCCAAACGCTTCGGCTCGATCTGCAACGGCGCCTTCCTGCTCGCGCGCGCCGGCTTGCTCGACGGCACGCGCGCCACCACGCACTGGGACGATGCCGCCGCGCTGGCGCAGCAATTCCCCCAGATCCGGCTGGAACCCGATCGCATCTGGCTGCGCGACGGCAAGCTCTACACCTCGGCCGGCGTCACCGCCGGCATCGATCTGTCGCTGGCGCTGCTGGCCGAGGATGCGGGCCCGGAAGTCGCCCTCAACGTGGCCAAGCGGCTGGTGGTATTCATGCAGCGCAGCGGCGGACAATCGCAGTTCAGTCCCTATCTCACGCCCTATGCCGAAGAAGACTCGCTGGTGGGCCGCGTGCAGCAATACGTGCTGGCGCATCTGGGCGACAAGCTGACGGTGGAAAAGCTGGCCGGCCTGGTCGCCACCAGTCCGCGCAACTTCGCCCGCGTGTTCGCGCGCGATGCACGGATGACGCCGGCCGAATTCATCGAACTTGCGCGGGTCGATGCCGCGCGCGCCATGCTGGAGCGCTCCGCCCTGCCCCTGAAAAGCATCGCCATCGATTGCGGCTTCCGCGACGCCGGCCATATGCGCCAGGTGTTCCAGAAACGCCTGGGCACCGGCGCGCAGCAATACCGCGACAGCTTCTCCGCCAGTGCGCGGCATCCCTCGAACGAATGAGCCTGTTAAGTTTGGCGTCATTTTCCGGATCGGCACGACCATGACGATGCTCAACAACCTCGCCGGAAAACTCGACCTCGTCACGCTGCGCCTGTTCGTCGCGGTATGTTGTTGCTGATGTTTGCGATGCCGGCGAGCTTGCGCGAGAAGGAATGAATGGCGGGAGAGACCTGGCCTGAATAATTATTTATATTATTTTGGCTGTGGATAAGACAAAGGGCGCATCGGGTAGTGCGCCCTTTTTTAATACCTTGGATTCGCGCCGAACGACGCCGGGTCCCGGCCTGCGCCGGGACGACGCAGAGGAATATACTCGGGCCCTCGGCTGGTCGAGCTCGTCACCGCCGTGTCGTCCCGGCGCAGGCCGGGACCCAGTGACGCGAACCTCTCGCCAAAATAAAAGAGGACCGTTCTTCCAGAACGGCCCTCGATCAGTTATGTCGGATATTCCTCCGGCAAAAAAACTTATTCCAACGTGAACGACGCCGTCTTCACATCCTTGGAATCCAGCCCCACCTGCACCTGGAACTCGCCCGGCTCGGCCACGTGTTCCAGCTTGGCGTTATAGAACCTGAGCGCCTTGCTGTCGATGGTGAAGCGCACTTCCTTTTGCTCGCCCGGCTGCAGCAGCACCTTGCGGAAGTCCTTCAATTCCTTCACCGGGCGCACCACCGACGCGGCCATCGGCCTTCATCGTCGCTTGCGACATGCTCACGCCGGACAGGCTGAAGTCGGTGTAGCTCAGGCCATAGCCGAAGGGATACAGCGGACCGTTGGGCTCTTCAAAGTACTGCGACGTGTAGTTGCCCGGCTTGCCTTCGGTGAACGGACGGCCCAGGCGCGAGTGGTTGTAGTAGCTGGGGATCTGGCCCACCGAACGCGGGAAAGTGATCGGCAGCTTGCCCGACGGATTGACATCGCCGTAGAGAATATCGGCGATGGCATTGCCGCCTTCGGTGCCGGTATACCAGGTCTCCAGGATCGCCGCGGCGTTCTCGCGCGCCCAGTTCAGATCCAGCGGGCGGCCATTCATCAGCACCAGCGCCAGCTGGCTATCCGGCAGCGTGAGCTGGGTGCGGCTGGAAGATTCATGCGACATGCCGCGCGCCTCGCCCACCGCGGCCACCACCACGTCGGCATGACGCGCCGCCTGTACCGCTTCGGCGATCATGGCTTGCGGACTGCGCTTGTCTTGCACCACTTCCGGATCATCCCAGTTGAGGAAGTTGAGGTAATCGACGATGTGCTTGTCTTCGGTGATGTTGGCGCCGCGTGCATAGACGATCTTGCCCTTGCCCGCGGCCGCTTCCAGGCCTTGTCGCAGGGTCACGGTCTGCTTGTCCACGCCGGCGCCGGACCAGCTGCCCAGCATGTCCAGGTGCGAATCGGCGAGCGGACCGACCAGCGCGACGCGCGCGCCTTTCTTCAGCGGCAGTGCGGCGTTGCGGTTCTCCAGCAGCACCATGGACTGCTGCGCCACCGTGCGCGCGTCGGCGCGGTGCAGGCGGCTCTCGGCGTTGACGTTGGCCGGGTCATCGGCGGCGCGGCCGATGCGCAGATAGGGATCCTTGAACAGGCCCATGTCGTACTTGGCGCCGAGGATCTCGCGCACCGCGTTATCCAGTTCCTGCTGCGCCACCTTGCCGGACTGGATCAGGCCGGGCAGCTGGCTGATATAAACCTGGTCGGCCATGCTCATGTCGGTGCCGGCCTTCATCGCCAGTCGCGCGGCTTCGTTGTCGTTCTGCGCCACGCCGTGATTGACCAGCTCGGTGATCGCGCCGTGGTCGCTCACGGTGAGACCCTTGAAGCCCCATTCCTTGCGCAGCAGATCCTGCAGCAACCAGGTGTTGGAGGTGGCGGGCGCGCCGTTGATGGAATTGAGCGCCACCATCACCGCACCGGCGCCGGCATCGATCGCGGCGCGGTAGGGTGGCAGGTAATCGTTGTACATGCGCTGCGGATCCATGTTGACCACGTTGTAGTCGCGTCCCCCCTCGACCGCGCCATACAGCGCGAAGTGCTTGACGCTGGCCATCAGGCGGTCGGCGGCGATGGGCTTGCGCTCGCCCTGCAACGCGCGCACCGAGACCTCGGCGATGCGCGAGACCAGATAGGGATCTTCGCCGAAGCCTTCGGAAGTGCGGCCCCAGCGCGGGTCGCGGCTGATGTCCACCATCGGCGCGAAGGTCATGTCGATGCCATCGGCCGCGGCTTCTTCGGCGGCGGTGCGCATGGCGGTGGCGACCACGTCCAGGTCCCAGCTCGACGCCAATCCCAGGCCGATCGGGAAGGTGGTGCGATGGCCATGGATGATGTCGTAAGCGAAGAACATCGGGATCTTCAGGCGCGAACGCATGGCGCCGTCCTGCAGTGGACGGTTATCCTTGCGCGTGACCGAGTTGAAGGTGCCGCCGACGCGGCCGGCGGCGATTTCATCGGCCAGCTTGGTGGCCGGCATGTCGGGGCCGATACTGACCAGGCGTAGCTGGCCGATCTTTTCATCCACTGTCATCTGGCGCATCAGGTCGTCGATGAAGGCGGTCTTGTCGCCGAGCAAGGCGGGATTGGCCTGGGCGTGGACAGCAGGCGCCAGCATGGCGGCGGCGCAGGCCAGGGCGCACAGGGCCAGGGCGTGGCGCGGGCGGCCAGCCTCTCGGAAAGCTTGTTGGACACGTAAATTCCTCTCTCTTTTTTAAAACTTTGGCGGCGCACTGGCCTCATACGGCAAGCAGCGGCCTGAAAGACGGTGCAGGATCACCCGACGCGATGGTTACTTGTGTTCTATGACGCGCCGGCGGCTGGACGGTTCGCTATATTATTCTGTTTTGATGCTTGCCGGACAGGCAAGCGCCATGGCGGCGCCGCGGGGCGCCGCATCTTTGTGGAGGAATGCGTGATTGCCAAAGGTTTGACATTTTCCGCCCTGCGCGGCCTGCTGCTGCTCTCGGCGACCCTGATGGCCGCCGCCTCGGCCCATGCCCAGCATGGCTTTTCGCTGGATCAGGTCGCCGCCCGCGCCAAGGCGCTGGCCGACAAGCCCTATGAAAAGCCGGTGAGCAACCTGCCGCCGGTGTTCTCCGGCATGCAGTTTGCCGACTACATGAAGATCCAGCCGCGCAGCGAGAAGTTCGAATGGCGCGACCAGAAGACCCCCTTCAAGCTGGCCTTCTATCACCAGGGCATGCAATTCAATGCGCCGGTGCTGATCCATGAAATCATCGACGGTCGCCTGCAGGAAGTGGGCTACAGCACCGACCGTTTCAATTTCGGCGACCTGAGCTTCGACAAGGAAAGCACGTCGCGTCTGGGCTATGCGGGCTTCCGCGTGGTCTATCCGGTCAACCGCGCGGACAAGGAAGACGAAGTGATGAGCGTGCTCGGCGCGAGTTACTTCCGCGTGATCGGCCGTGGCCAGGTGTACGGCTTGTCGGCGCGTGGCCTGGCGATCGATACGGCGATGATGAGCGGCGAGGAATTCCCGCACTTCACCGAGTTCTGGATCCAGCGCCCGGCGCCGGGCGACAAGCAGTTGACCTTCTACGCCCTGCTCGATTCGCCGCGCGCCACCGGCGCCTACAAGTTCACGCTCACGCCGGGCCAGGATGCGATCCTCGATGTGCAGGCACGCGTGTTCCTGCGCGGCGAAGTGGCTCGCCTGGGCATCGCGCCGCTGACCAGCATGTTCCTGTTCGGCCCCAACCAGCAATCCTCGCGCCGCAACTTCCGCCCGGCCATCCATGACTCCAACGGCCTGGCGATCCACACCGGCAGCGGCGAATGGCTGTGGCGTCCGCTCAACGATCCGCAGAACGTGGAAGTGAGTTCCTTCGAAGTGACCAACCCGCGCGGCTTCGGCCTGCTGCAGCGCGGCCGCGAGTTCTCCAATTTCGAAGACCTGAAGGACCGCTATGACTTGCGTCCAAGCGCGTGGATAGAACCCAGGGGCGACTGGGGCAAAGGCTCGGTACAACTGGTGGAAATCCCCACCGCCGACGAGACCAACGACAACATCGTGGCCTACTGGCTGCCGGCGCAACTGCCTGCCAGGGGCGTGCCGATGGCCTTCGATTACCGCATTCACTGGACCATGGATGAAGCGGCGATCCTGAAGGATGAAGTGGGCTGGGTGAAGCAGACCTTCCACACCGATGGCGAACTGACCCAGGCCAACCTGATCCGCAGCTTCGACGGCACCACCGCCCTGCTGGTGGACTTCACCGGTCCGGCGCTGGCCAAGCTGCCGGCCGGCGCGCAGGTGCAGCCGCAGGTCAGCATCTCCAACAACGGCGAGCTGATCAGCGCGCAGCTGCAGCCCAACCCGGCCATCAACGGCTGGCGCCTGACGCTGCGCGTGAAGGTCAGGAACGGCGCGCAGGCCACCGAACTGCGCGCCGCGCTGATCGCGGGACCGAAAGTGTTGACCGAGACCTGGAGTTATCAGCTGCCGCCGCGGTCGGATGTGCAGCGCACCTTCTGATTCCGTAAATTATTTATATAATTCATTGCTCGACAGGGCTGCTCCGGATGGAGCGGCCCTTTTTGTTTCACGGCTGTTTAACGATGCTGGATCCTGGCCTGCGGCGGGACGACGTTGGAATGAAAGCCTGTGGATAAATATAAGGTCATGGGAAGCTGATCGCACGACTGATCTCGTACTTGATCGCGCACCTGATTGCGCGGCCAGGAGCGACACCGTCTCTTTCTTCTCCGTCGTTCCGGCGCAGGCCGGAACCCAGCGGCGTTCGTCGCGCATCGACCATCCTGCGCCAAGTCCTCGCCAACACAGGCCCCCAAAACAAAAATGCCGTCCGGTAAAAACCGAACGGCATCTTCAACAGCCAATAGTCCGCGACAACAGGCTCAGGACTCCACCGACTCCCCGCGCAGACGCGTGATCACGCCATCCAGCGCATCCAGGTCGCTGAAGTTGACGATCAGTTGGCCCTTGTTGCGGGCGCCGGTCTTGATGCTGACCTGGGTCGCCAGCAGATCCGACAGTTCTTCTTCCAGGCGCGTGATGTCGCGCGATTTTTCCTTGCCTTCGCGCGGCTTGGCGGCCTGCTCGGCGGAGGCGCGCGTGACCAGTTTCTCGGCGTCGCGCACCGACATGCGCTTGGCGACGATCTGGTTGGCCAACTGGATCTGCGTAGCCGCATCGACCACCAGTAGCGCACGGGCATGGCCCATGTCGATGTCGCCGGCCATGAGCATGGTCTGCACCGGCTTGGCCAGGTTCAGCAGGCGCAGCAGGTTGGACACCGCGCTGCGCGAACGGCCGACGGCCACCGCGGCTTGCTCGTGAGTGAAAGCGAAATCGGTGATCAGGCGATGGATGCCCTGCGCTTCTTCCAGCGGATTCAGGTCCTCGCGCTGCATGTTTTCGATCAGCGCCATCGCGGCGGTGGTCTGGTCGTCAACGTTCTTGACCAGCACCGGCACTTCGGTCAGGCCGGCGATCTTGGCCGCGCGGAAACGACGCTCGCCGGCGATGATTTCATAAATGTCACGGCCGTTCTTCTGGCCGATGGCGCGGATCAGGATGGGCTGCAGCAGGCCCTGTTCCTTGATCGAGGCCGCCAGTTCGTTGAGCGCGCCTTCGTCCATGCGGCTGCGCGGCTGGTACTTGCCGGCCTGCAGCTCGGTGACCGGCATGACGCTGGGCAGGCCGGCCTGCGCGGCTTGCGTCTGGGCCTCCTCGGTGATGTCGGAGGAACCGCCGAGGAGCGCGTCGAGTCCGCGTCCCAGGCCCTTGGATTTTTTCAGTGATGTTGCCATGGAATTGCCTGATGAAAAACGACGCCGCTTATAGCGTCTTGATGCGCTCGACCATTTCCGCGCCGAACGCGATATAGGCTTGCGCACCCTTGGAATTGGGGTCGAAGGTCACGCCCGGCACGCCGTAGGACGGCGCTTCGGCCAGACGCACGTTGCGCGGGATGACGGTCTTGAATACCTTGTCGCCGAAGTGCTGTTCCAGCTGGTCGGAGACTTGCTGCGAGAGCGTCATGCGCGGATCGAACATCACGCGCAGCAGGCCGATCACCTTCAGCTCCGGGTTCAGCTTGGCGTGCACCTTCTTGATGGTGTTGACCAGATCCGACAGACCTTCCAGCGCGTAGTACTCGCACTGCATCGGGATGATCACGCCGTGCGCCGAGCACAGGCCGTTCAGCGTCAGCATGGACAGTGCCGGCGGGCAGTCGATCAGGATGAAATCGTAGTCGTCGGCCACGGTGGCGAAGGCGTTCTTCAGGCGCGCTTCGCGCTGCTCCAGTTCGACCATCTCGACTTCGGCGCCAGCCAGCTCACGGTTGGCGGGCAGCACGTCGAACTTGCCGGCCTCGGAGGTCTTGCGCACGCTGCGGATGTCGGCCATGCCCAGCAGCACTTCATAGATCGAGGCTTCCAGCGTGGCCTTGTTGATACCCGCGCCCATGGTGGCATTGCCCTGGGGATCGAGGTCGGCCAGCAGCACGCGCTGGTTATGCTGCGCCAGGCCGGCGGCCAGGTTGACTGCGGTAGTGGTCTTACCGACGCCGCCCTTCTGATTGGCGACGCAGAAAATTTTAGCCATATCTTTTTATTGAGTAGTCAATTTGATGCCGAAGCCAATCAGGAAAATTCCCGCAGCGCGTGAAGCCAGGGTGGCGATGGTGCGATTGCGCGCCAGGCGCCGCGCCGCCAGGTTGCCGACCAGGACCAGCAGGCTGCCGTAGAGGGCGGTGCAGCAGCAGATCACCGCGCCCATCGTGACGAAAGTGAGCGCGCCCTGTTGCGTGGCGGGATCCAGGAACAGCGGGAAGAACGCCATGTAAAACACGATGGCTTTCGGGTTGATCAGCGTCACCAGAAAGCCGCGCCGGAACTCCGCGGCGTTGGAAAAGGGTACGACTGTACCACCGCCCTCGCCTCTTGCAAACAACAGACGCAAACCGAGGTAGGCCAGATAGGCCGCGCCCAGGTATTGCAGCCCGCGGAACAGCAGCGGATTGGCATGCAGCAGCGCCGCCACACCGATCGCCGCCAGAAACATCAGCACGATGTCACCCAGCATCAGCCCGGCCATGGCGGCAAAGCCGCCGCGCATGCCGCGCTTGGCCGAGCAGGTCAGCACGCAGAAAGTGCCGGGCCCCGGCAGCAGCAGGAACACCATGGTGGCAGCGATCAATTGCCAGATATTGGTGATGCCGATGGAATGGAAGATCGCCTGCATGATGCCGCCTCCTGTCTGCTGCTTGGTCCGCTGCTTGGTCTGCTGCGCACCTTCGCGCCCGCCGCTCGGGTCCCTCTTTACCGTTCGCTTACTGCTTGCTCTTCACCAGCCGCGCGGTATCGAAACCTTGCTTGGTGGCGTTGTTCACCGCGTTCTCGTATTGCTCGTCGCTGATCGTGGGCGTGCGCGCCAGGATCCACAGATACTCGCGCGACGGGCTGCCGACGGTAGCCAGCGTGTATTGATCGTCCAGTTCCATGATCCAGTAATCGCCCCAGACCATCGGCACCCACGACAGCCAGGCCGGTGCGAAGCGCACTTGCAGCTTGCTGTTGCCGCTGCCCGGCACGACGCGCGCCACGCCTTGCGCTTCGTCGCTGCCGTCGGCGGTCTTGCAGCGGTTGATGACGTCGATCTCGCCGTCTTCGCGCGCGCGATATTCGGCGCTGGTGCCGGACACGCACTTCTTCTGGAAGCCGTTGGGGATCTTGGCGATCTCATACCACTTGCCGGCGTAGCGCTTGAGATCGACCGAGGATACGGTCTTCACTTCCTGCGCGCCGGCCGCGGCCACCAGGGCCACCGACATCAGCGTGGCCGCGACGGCCTTGGCGAGGATTTTCATCAGGGCGTTCTTTCCATGAAGATGAGATGCCGCTCGGCATCCAGTCCCGGCACCTGCAGGGGCTGAACCTGGCGAACCTTCCAGCCCGGCGGCAGCCGGTCGATTTCCTGTTGCGGCATCACGCCTTTCAGGGCGATGTACTTGCCGCCCTGCTGCAACAGGTGGTTCGACCAGTCGATGAAGTCGTTCAGTTCCGCGAAGGCGCGCGAGGTGATGACGTCGTATTGTTGCTCGACAGGCAACTGTTCGACACGGGCATGCAGCACCGTGACGTTGCCCAATTGCAACTCAGCCTTGACCTGGTTCAGAAAGGCCGTTTTCTTTTGCACGGTATCGACCAGCGTGATCGACATCTGCGGCTCGGCCTCGGCGGCCCAGATTGCCAGCACGATACCCGGCAGGCCGCCGCCCGCGCCCACGTCCAGCACGCGCCGCGCGCCGGCGAAGGCCTGAACGGCCGACAGCGAATCCAGCAGATGGTGGGTCACCATCTGCGCCGGATCGCGCAGTGCGGTCAGGTTATAGACCTTGTTCCACTTGGCCAGCAGGGCCTGGTAAGCCATCAGGCGGCTCACCTGGGCATCGGATAGCGACAGGCCCAGGTTGGCGGCGCCGTCCTTCAGCGTGCGGGTCAAATTGTTCTGGTCAGCCGTGGTGCTCATCCGTATTCCGTCTTGTTCTTCTGTCTTGCCTGAATGTTGGGTATTAGGTATGGGGTATTTATTGCGCCACCCTGCTTCAGGCCGCTTCGTTGCCAGCGGTCTGCGCCGCTTGCTTCAGGCCGCCCTTCTTCAGGTGCACCAGCAGCAGTGACAAGGCGGCCGGCGTCACGCCGGAAATGCGCGAAGCCTGACCCAGGGTTTCGGGCTTGTGCTTGTTCAGCTTCTGGCGCACTTCGATGGACAGGGCCTTGACCTCCATGTAGTCGAGATCGGCCGGCAACTTCAGGTTTTCATTGTGATCCTGGCGGCTGATCTCGCTGGCCTGGCGCGCGATGTAGCCAGCGTACTTGACCTGGATCTCCACCTGTTCGCGCACCGGGCCATCCTCGATGCCGAGGCCGGCCAGCGGCTGGCCTTCGGCGCCGGTCAGGCTCATCAGGGTGTCGTAGGTGACGTTGGGACGGCGCAGCAGGTCGAGCAGGCTGTACTCGCGCTCGATCGCCTTGCCCAGCACGCGCTCGGCTTCGGCCGCAGCCAGGATACGCGGGTTGACCCAGGTGCTCTTGAGGCGCTCCATCTCGCGCGCCACCGATTCGCGCTTCTTGTCGAAGGCGGCCCATTGCGCGTCGCCGACGCAGCCGAGTTCGCGGCCGATTTCGGTCAGGCGCAGGTCAGCGTTGTCTTCGCGCAGCGACAGGCGGTACTCGGCGCGGCTGGTAAACATGCGGTACGGCTCCTGCACGCCCTGAGTGACCAGATCATCGACCAGCACGCCCAGATAGGCTTCATCACGACGTGGCGTCCAGGCTTCGCGGCCCTGGGTCTGCAGTGCAGCGTTGATGCCAGCCAGCATGCCTTGAGCGGCGGCTTCTTCGTAGCCGGTGGTGCCGTTGATCTGGCCGGCGAAGAACAATCCCTGGATCTGACGGGTTTCCAGCGAAGACTTCAGGCCGCGCGGATCGTAGTAATCGTATTCGATGGCATAGCCGGGACGCAGGATGTGGGCGTTTTCCATGCCCTTCATCGAGCGCACCAGCGCCAGCTGCACGTCGAACGGCAGGCTGGTGGAGATGCCGTTGGGGTAGAACTCGTGGGTGGTCAGGCCCTCGGGTTCCAGGTAGATCTGGTGTGAATCCTTGCTGGCGAAGCGATGGATCTTGTCTTCGATGGACGGGCAATAGCGCGGGCCCACGCCTTCGATCACGCCGGTGTACATCGGGCTGCGATCCAGGCCGCCGCGGATGATGTCGTGGGTGCGGCTATTGGTATGGGTAATCCAGCACGACATCTGGCGCGGGTGCATCTCGGCATTGCCCATCACCGAAAACACCGGCACCGGATCCAGGTCGCCCGGCTGCTCTTCCAGGATGGCCAGGTTGATGCTGCGGCCGTCGATGCGCGGCGGCGTGCCGGTCTTGAGGCGCCCCTGCGGCAGCTTCAATTCTTTCAGACGGGCCGACAGCGACACCGCAGGCGGGTCACCGGCGCGGCCGCCGGAGTAGTTATTCAGGCCGACGTGGATCTTCCCGTCCAGGAAAGTACCGGCGGTCAGCACCACCGCCCTGCCCTGGAACCGGATTCCGGCCTGGGTCACAGCGCCGATGACGCGGTCGCCTTCGATCATCAGATCGTCCACGGCCTGCTGGAACAGCCACAGGTTGGGCTGATTTTCCAGCCGCGAACGGATCGCCGCCTTGTACAGCACGCGGTCGGCCTGGGCGCGCGTGGCGCGTACAGCCGGGCCCTTGGACGAGTTCAGGATGCGGAACTGAATGCCTGCTTCATCGGTGGCAATGGCCATTGCCCCACCCATGGCATCGACTTCCTTGACCAGGTGGCCCTTGCCGATGCCGCCGATGGACGGATTGCAGGACATCTGACCCAGGGTTTCGATGTTGTGCGTCAAGAGCAGGGTCTTCTGGCCCATGCGTGCCGCGGCCAGTGCGGCTTCGGTACCGGCGTGGCCACCGCCGACGACGATGACGTCAAATTGTGTGGGGAATAGCATGATGCGCGCCTCGTGGAGAGGTAAGAACAGAGGGGAGATTATAAAGTCTTTTGCCGGGTGGGGTCGGGAGACAGGTCGGATTCAGCCGAAAATCGGCTGCTTGATGTTGGTTTACCTCACTCCCCTACCCTCGTTGGGAGCTATCGGTTTCGATCAGCCATAGCCATAGCTGATCAATGAAACATTGGGAATGCTGTTTCACGTGAAACAGTGCCGGATGTTGAACACAATCGGCAAATAAAAACGGAGCCCAGGCTCCGTTTTCTTGATGCATTTTCCGTCGATGTTTCACGTGAAACAGCAGCGCGAAAACTCGACGACAGAACTTACTTCAGGAAGGCGTCATACCCACTCTTCAAAATCAATGCGCCTACCACGACCAGGAAGAGCTTCCGCACGAATAGGCTGCCATGTTTCATGGCCAGTCGGGTACCTACCAACGAACCACCGATATTAAAGATCGCCATCAGCAAACCCAGTTGCCAGATCACATGGCCGCTATAGCCAAACCAGCACAAGGCCGCCAGATTGGTGGCGATATTGACGAACTTGGAGACGGCCGATGCAGACAGGAAGTCATAGCTGAACACGCGCACGAACAGGAACACCAGGAAGCTGCCGGTGCCAGGGCCGAACACGCCATCGTAGAAACCGACGGCGGCGCCAATCAATGCCGCGTACACCATCTCCCTGGTACCGGTCAGCGTGGGTGCATGGGTGGTCCCGAAGTCTTTCTTCTTCCAGGTATAGACCGCCACCGCGATCAACACGAACGGCAAAGCCTTGCGGATCAGATCGGTCGGGATATGCGTCACCACATAGGCGCCGAAGAAAGACAACGCGAATGCAGCGATCGCGGCAGGCGTGACGGTACTCCAGCGCACCGCCACCTTGCGCGCGAAATTGATGGCCGCGGCACTGGTGCCCATGACCCCGGCCACTTTGTTCGTGCCGAGCAAGGTCGCCGGCGGCGTATTGGGAAATACCGAGAACAAGGTAGGCACCAGCACCAGTCCTCCTCCGCCGACCACGGCATCGATCAGCCCGGCCACGAAGGCGGCGCCGCACAGGACGAAGTAATCAAGCATGGGCGATTACCTCGCAGCCGGAACAAAACCGGTGGATAAGGCAAAGGGTGGATGGAAAAACGGGAGAAGCATGGCAAGGCATGATGAGCGACGCGGATTCTTGTTGTGGAAAAGATAGCGGAGGAACAAGGCAGGCATCCCTCCACGAAAGATGAGCCCCGCCCCGCTCCGCCGGGGAGCGCTATTCTACCCCGCGTCCGCTGGCGACATTGGCAACAGATCAGGCGGCAAATCCGCTGTTGCGCAAAACCACCCATCTGTTATGCCCGCGCCCTGTGGACAAAAAATTACCGCCGGGAAATCACCTGTCGGTGACCTGCCGGCGGCAAGAATGCCATCCTCAGGATGGCATAAGCGCTGTGGAAAACTTAATGGCCCTGGCTGGCCTGCCCCTTCTTGGTCAAGGCCAGGATCTCGCCGACGATGCCCTTGCGGAACGCCAGCACGCAGACGATGAAGATGAAGCCGGTCACGATGGTCACCGAATCGCCCAGGGTGTTGAACCAGTCGATGTGCGTCACGCTCGCGAGCCAGTTGCCGATATCGCCCAGCTTGTTTTCCAGCATGATGATGATGACCGCGCCGACGATGGGCCCAACGATGGTGCCCAGGCCGCCGACCAGGGTCATCAGCACCACCAGGCCGGACATGCTCCAATGCACGTCGGTCAGCGTTTCGAAGCCCAGCACCAGGGTCTTGGTGGAACCGGCCAGCCCCGACAGTGCCGCCGACAGTACGAAAGCCAGCAGCTTGTAACGCGCCACGTCGTAACCCAGCGAGATCGCGCGCGGTTCGTTCTCCTTGATGGCATTGAGCACCTGGCCGAACGGAGAGCTGATGGTGCGCACGATCAGCGCAAAACCCAACACGGCGATGGCCAGGACCACGTAGTACAAGGTCAGGTCATTGCTCAGGTCGAGCATGCCCAGCAACTTGCCGCGCGGGACGCCCTGCAAGCCGTCTTCACCGCCGGTGAACGGTGCCTGCAAGGCCACGAAGAACAGCATCTGCGCCAGGGCCAGGGTGATCATGGTGAAGTAGATACCCTGGCGGCGGATCGCCAGCAAGCCCATCACCAGACCGATCAGGGCGCCGGTGGCGGTGCCGACGACCAAGCCAAGCTCGGTCGGCAGACCCCACACCTTCAGCGCCTGACCGCACATGTAGCCGGCCCAGCCCAGGAAGGCGGCGTGACCGAAGGACAGCAGGCCGGTATAGCCGATCAGCAGGTTGAAGGCGCAGGCGAACAGTGCGAAGCACAGCATCTTCATCAGGAACACCTGACCTGCCCCCGGAAGTTGGACAGTTTAGAACTAGAGAGGAGCTGCCTCTTTGGGTTTCACTGACCACTTTTGGACGAACTCACTTGGGGTCAGATGGCCAAGCGAGCCGTGGGGACGATGGTGGTTGTAGTCGTACTGCCAAGCCTGCATCTTTTCTCGAAGGTCATAGAGTGTGATGAATTCATGCACGTTAAGGAATTCATCACGCAGCCGGCCATTGAATGACTCGATGAGGCCATTATCGGTCGGCTTACCTGGTCGCGTGTAGTCGAGTTTCACGCCGTGCCGGTATGCCCAGTCGTCCAAGGCGCGGGAGGTGAACTCGGTCCCATTATCCACGGTGATGGATTTGGGCCATCCGCGGAGGGCCGCAGAACGATCCAACGCCTGGCCAACTGCGCGGCCGGTCTGCTGGAAGTTGGCCTCCAGGCATACACTCTCGCGACTCCATTGATCGATGACGGTCAGGATGCGAAAGCGGCGGCCGTCAAGCATTTGATCATGAACGAAATCCATGCTCCAGTGCTGATTCGGGCCGGTGGGTACCGGCGGCTTTCCGCGCAGCAGGGCGATGCGCTTGCGGCGTTTGACCTTCATCCGCAGCTGCAGCCCCTCCAGGCTATAGAGCCGATAGACGCGTTTCTTACCCACTTCCCAGCCTTCGCGACGCAGCATCACCAGCAC
>WNDX01000169.1 GCA_009914615.1 Herbaspirillum frisingense | reverse complement strand
GCAGGCCAAGGCTCATGTGTTTGACTACATTGAGGTTGACTACAATCGGATCCGGCTGCACTCGACCCTGGGCTACCTCAGCCCAGAGCAGTACGAGCTGGCCAATGTCGCTTAGATAGGTGTCCGTCAATCAGGGGCAAGATCACTGCAACCCGAAGTGATCGAACGCAAGCCGATGAGCGCGCTGTTCTCGTCCACCCTGCGCCGCCGCAGCCTGGCGCTGTACGTGGCCTGGGCGCTGATCTCGATCGCCTACTACGGGGTGTTCGTCTATCTGCCGGTCAAGCTGGGCACGGAAGGCTTCGGCTTCATGCGCGGCCAGATTTTCCTGATCCTGCTGGCGCTGGTGCAGTTGCCGGGCTATGCCTTGTCCGCCTATGGCGTGGAACGCTGGGGGCGCAAGCCGACGCTGGTGGGTTTCCTGCTGCTGAGCGCGATCGGTTGCATGCTGTACAGCCTGGGCAACCAGCCGGCGCTGGTGATCGGCTCGACGCTGCTGCTCAGTTTCTCGCTGCTGGGCACCTGGGCCGCGCTCTACGCCTTCACCCCCGAGGTCTATCCCACCGACCTGCGCGCCAGCGGCATGGGCACGGCGGGCGCGGTGGCGCGCTTCGGCGGCCTGTTCGCGCCGGCCATCATCGCACCGGTGATGGCCTCGCACTTCACCTTGTCGCTGGTGATGCTCTCCAGCTTCCTGGTCGCGGGCGCACTGGCGATCCTTTGCGTGGATGTGGAGTCGCGCAACCGGGCGCTGGAGTAATCCTGTTGTGGTGACAGGGCGGTTGCGGCGGATGCCGCAGCCGCCGCGCGCAGAAAAACCGAAGGGCCGCCATGCAGCGCATTGCATGGCGGCCCTTGGCATTTTTGCCGGCGGTGCAAGACGCGGAACGCCGATCGGCGACCGCGGCCGCTGTGTTACATTGCCAGCGCCTGACGATTTGATTCCAACACCAAGCGAGTCTCTCCATGCTAAGAAAACTGCTTTCCCTTGGATTGATGATGGCAATCGAAAGCGGCGCGCATGCGCAAGCTTCCGCGCCCGATTTCACCGCGGTCTCCGCGATCCTGCACCGTATCACCGCCGCGCAAGTGCGGCCGTATTCGACGCGCGACTTTGGCCGCGACCGGTTCAACGGGGCCATATCGGTCCTGGTGCCGCCGGAGAAGGCCGAGGCGCAGATGCTGGCGGTCCGCCGCGAACTGCCGCCGAACTGGGTGGCTTTCGTCGGCACCACGAACAGCCTGGCCTCGCCCAAGGCCGAAGGCGCCGAGATCGTCGTGGGGCCGGGACGCGGGCCGCTGGATATCCTCGACATCGCGCAGACCGATGCCGTGAACCACGGGATGGTCACCAAGGATCTGAAGGAACACCTGCAAGCGTGGCAGGACAAATACGGCATCGATATCCGGCAGGCCGAAACGGACACCATCTCCATGACGCTGGGCAAGATGCCATCCGACCTGGCGGCATTCTCCCGCGAGGTCTACGAGTTCTGCCCGGATATCGTGGAGCAGGGCACCGGTACGGTGGAGGCGTTGGAAGCCACCATCCGCGAGCATCAGCGCGTCTTCCTGTGGTGGGATTGACGCGCTGAGGCGGATGGCCGAAGCGGCGCTCAGCCGCGCGTGGCGATGGGGGGATAGCTGCCGAACGCTTCCGGCCAGGGCGTCAGGATTTCATAGCCGTTCGATGTGACCACCACCATGTGTTCCCACTGCGCCGACAGCGAGCCATCGGCGGTGATCACGGTCCAGCCGTCGTCGAGCTGGCGCGAGTGGCGCTTGCCGGCGTTGAGCATGGGTTCGATGGTGAAGATCATGCCTTCCTTGAGCGGCAGGCCGGCGCCGCGCTGACCGTAGTGCAGCACCTGCGGTTCGTCGTGGTAGGTGGTGCCGATGCCGTGGCCGCAGTACTCGCTTACCACCGAGAAGCCGTCGCGATGCGCCACCGACTGGATCGCATGGCCGACGTCGCCCAGCGTGGCGCCGGGGCGCACCGCCAGAATGCCGGCGCACATCGCTTCATAGGTGGTTTCCACCAGCTTGCGCGCGGCGGCGGACGGCTGGCCGACGAAATACATGCGGCTGCAGTCGCCGTACCAGCCGTCCTTGATCACGGCCACGTCGATGTTGACGATGTCGCCGTCGTTCAGCACCCGGCTGGATGGGATGCCGTGGCAGATCACTTCGTTGACCGAGCTGCAGATGGTCTTGGGAAAGCCGTGGTAGCCGATGTTGGCGGGCGTGGCTCCTTGCACGTTGACGATGTGCTCGTTGCAGATGCGGTCCAGTTCGTCGGTGGTGATGCCGGGCTTGACGTGTTCGGCCACGATATGCAGCACTTCCGCCGCCAGTTGCCCGGCGATGCGCGCCTGGGCGATTTCCGCGGCGTTGCGCAGCTTCACTTTTCTCATGCTTGTGTTTTCCCCGTGTTGCCGCGCGTAGCGCACGGCTTTTGATTCGATCGGCTATTCTAGCCGGGCGGCCGATTCCGCGCCCGTCCCGTGACGAGACTGCTCAACTGCGCGGCCACAACTGGGCCAGCGGCGGCGACGAGCCGCGCACCGGATCGTTGGCGGGGAAGGGCAGGGTGCGGATGCGCTGGAGCATCTGCGCATCGGGTGCGGAAGTACACACATCCCACTTCTGGCCGGCGGGATAGGCGCCGACCACCAGGAAGTCCGCGCTGGCCGAGAGCTTGCAATGGCCGGTGCCGGCCGGCAGCAGCACCACGTCGCCCTTGGCCACATCGACCGTGCGGCCGCCGGGGCCGCCCAGCATCAGGCTGGCGCTGCCGGCGGCGAAGCCGAGCACCTCGTGCGCGGTGGAATGATAGTGGTGATAGTCATAGACGCCATCGCGCCATTGCGGCTGCCAGCCGTTGGAGGCGAACAGGTCTTCCATGCGCTTGGCGACATCGCCGTCGGCAATCACGTTGCGGTAATGCAAGACCGGCAGCTTCTCGTTGTTGGGCACCCAGTCGTTGCGATCCAGAATGAAATGCTCGGGCGCGCTGGACGCCGCCGCGGCCGTGGCCGCGCCCGGCAGGGCCGCCAGCGACCAGGCGCCCAGCAGCGTGTTCATGAAATGCCTGCGCGTCATCTTGTCCATCGTGACTCCTTGGTGGAATGGTGGGTGGCGGCGCTCATGCCGCTATGCCTATACGGTGAATGCGGCGCACAATAGTTCCGTGCAATTGCAGTTTGGCGGCGGCCGTCTTCTATGTAAAATTGATTATTCCGATCCGATCGATCTTTCAGGAAGATAAATAGAGGCAGCCATGGAACTGAGGCAATTGCGCCAATTCGTTGCGGTAGCAGAAGAAAAAAGCTTTACCCGCGCCGCCCAGCGCTGCCATATCGTGCAATCGGCATTGTCGAGCTCGATCCGCCTGTTGGAGGAAGAGCTGGCCGCGCCGCTGTTCGTGCGCACCACTCGCCATGTCGAACTGACGGCGGCGGGCCAGGCTTTCCTGGAAAGCGCCAGGCGCGCGCTGGGCGTGCTCGAGCAAGGCGCTTCCGACGTCGCCGACGTCAACGCCATGCGGCGCGGCCGGCTGGCCATCGGCACCGTGCAGAGCCTGCCCTCCTTCGTCGATCTGCCTGCGGTGCTGGCGCGCTTCCATCGCCGCCATCCCGGTGTCGAGGTGCGGCTGTGCCAAGGCGCGGCCGGCGAGCTCAATGAAAAGGTGGCGTCGCGTCAGCTGGACATGGCCATCCTGCCCATCGAAGAAAGCGGTGAGGGCCTGCAGAGCCACATCATCGCCTGCGAGGACCTGGTGCTGGCCTGCACGCACGCGCACCGGCTGGCGAGCGCCAAGGCCGTGACGCTGGAGCAACTGGCGGGTGAGGATTTCGTCGATTTCGAACAGGGGCGCGGCACGCGCATGCTGGTCGATCGCGGCTTCGCCGAGGCCGGCTTGCGGCGCCGGCTGGCCTTCGAGGTGAGCGATCTGGATACCCTGCTCGACCTGGTCGGGCACGGCCTGGGCGTGGCGCTGCTGCCGCGCGACGTGGTGCTGGGGCGCAAGGGCAAGCTGGCCTGCGTCAACTTGCGCGGCGCCGAGCTCTGCTGGGAACTGGTGGTCACGCACAAGGCCGCCGGGCGCAGCGGCGCGGCGGTGCTGGATGCCGCACCGGCGGCTTTCCTCGAATTGCTGATGGAAGAGACGCAGGCCGAACCGGCCAAGGCCGAGGGCAAGCGCCGCAAGGCGGCCTGAGACGTACTTAAATGAAACGCTTGACCGGCTTGCCGCCGAACACGGCGATGCCGGCCATGACCAGCGCCACGCAGAAGAAGCTCACGCGCAGGCTGAGATGCTCGGCCACGCCGCCGATCAGCACCGGGCCCAGCAGCATCCCCACATAAGCGAAGCGCGCCACGGCGGCGATGCTCTCGGCCGCGCTCATGCCCGGCACGCGCGCCGCGGCCAGGAAGAAGATCGGCATCAGGTTGGCGATGCCCATCCCGGCCAGCAGCAAGCCGGCAATGGTGGCCAGCGGCAGCGGCAAGGACGCCGCCAGGGCGATGCCCACCGCGCCGGTGGCCGCGCTCCAGGCCAGCGTGCGCAAGCCGCCGATGCGCGCGCGGATGCGGTCGCCGGTCAGGCGCCCGGCCGCCATGCCGGTCGAGAAGGCGGCGTAGCTGTAGCTCACCAGCGCCGCCGGCGATTGCGCCACGTCGCGCATGTACACCGCCGCCCAGTCATACATCCCGCCTTCGCAAGCCAGCGCCAGGAAAGCGATCGCGCCCAGCACCAGCACCATGCGCCGCGCGTCCTTGCTGCCGCCGGCGGGCGCGGTGGTCTCATCGTGCAGGTGTCGGGCAGGGTGAAGCGCCGTATCGTCAGGGCCACCGCCAGCGTGCCGGCGCCCACCAGCGCGGCGTGCGCCAGCGGTGACAGGCCGGGCAGCGCGCCCAGGGACGAGCCGGCGATGCCGCCGATGCTGAACATGGCGTGCAGGGTGGACATGATGGGTCGGCTGCGATTGTTTTCCACCAGCGCTGCCTGCACGCTCATGGCCACGTCGAAGGCCGCCATCGCGGTGCCGAACACCAGCAGCAGCGCCACCAGCATCCAGAACTGCGGCGCCAGCGGGATGGCCAGCAGGGTGAAGGCGTACAGCACGCCGGAGAACATCAGCCCCTTGCCGCTGCCGACCCGCGCGATCCATTTGCCGGAGCGGCCCATGGTCAGCAGTGCGCCGCCGGCCACGGCCAGCATGGCCAGGGACAGCACCGCGTCCGACAGTTCGAAACGCGCCTTGACCGATGGGATCAGCACGCCCCAGGTGGCGAAGGTGGCGCCGTTGACGAAGAACTGGGCCATGGTGGCCCGGGTCGCCCGGCGCAGGCGAGCCGGATCCGAGATGGCCTGTGCGCCGGAAAAGGGGCGCTGGGCTGACGAGGTCTCGCTGCAATCGGTGCCGTGGCGCATGGGGATCCTGACAAAACGCTGAAAAAGCGACACTTTGCCAGCTTTTGGCCTATCCGTTAAATGGAATATTCAGATCGTATCCATCTATGGCTGAGATGAGTGTCGCGGCAACGCCCTGCGGCAGGCAATAAAAAAAGCCCGGCCGGCGGAGGCCGGAACCGGGCTGAGCTACTACTGAGGAGAAGTTCGGCTTACCACTCGGCGAAGCTGCCGTCCTTGTGGCGCCAGATCGGATTGCGCCAGCGGTGGCCGACTTCGGCGCGCTGGCGTACGTATTCTTCATTGATCTCGATGCCCAGGCCCGGGCCTTGCGGGATCTGCACGTAGCCGTCTTCATACGCGAACACGTTCTTGTCGCGGATATAGTCCAGCAGGTCGTTGCTTTCGTTGTAGTGGATGCCCAGGCTTTGCTCCTGGATGAAGGCGTTGTAGGCGCCGGCATCGACCTGCAGGCAGGAGGCCAGCGCGATCGGTCCGAGCGGGCAGTGCAGCGCCAGCGCCACGTCGTAGGCTTCGGCCATGGCCGCGATCTTGCGCGTCTCGGTGATGCCGCCGGCGTGCGAGACGTCGGGCTGGATGATGTCCACATAGCCTGGACAGGATGCGCTTGAAGTCCCAGCGCGAATACAGGCGTTCGCCGAGTGCGATCGGGGTCGAGGTCAGGTGGGCGATTTCCTTCAGCGCTTCCGAGTTTTCCGACAGCACCGGTTCCTCGATGAACATCAGCTTGTACGGCTCCAGTTCCTTGATCAGCACCTTGGCCATCGGCTTGTGCACACGGCCGTGGAAATCCACGCCGATGCCGATGTTGGGGCCGACCGCTTCGCGCACCGCCTGCACGTTGGCCAGCGTCAGCTCGATCTTGTCGTGGCTGTCGATGAATTGCAGTTCTTCGGTGCCGTTCATCTTGACCGCGGTGAAGCCGCGCGCCACCGCGTTCTTGGCCGCGGCGGCGGTGTCGGCCGGGCGGTCGCCGCCGATCCAGGAATACACGCGGATCGAGTTGCGCACCGCGCCGCCCAGCAGCTGGTGCACCGGCACGCCCAGCGACTTGCCCTTGATGTCCCACAGCGCCTGGTCGATGCCCGCCAGCGCGCTCATGTGGATGGCGCCGCCGCGGTAGAAGCCGCCGCGGTAGAGGATGGTCCAGTGGTCTTCGATATTGCGCGGGTCCTTGCCGACCAGGTAGTCGGACAGTTCATCGACCGCCGCTGCCACGCTGTGCGCACGGCCTTCCACGATCGGCTCGCCCCAGCCGACGATGCCTTCGTCGGTCTCGATCTTCAGGAAGCACCAGCGCGGCGGAACGATGAAGGTGCTGATCTTGGTGATTTTCATTGCTTGGTCCGTTTCAGGGAAATAGGGTGAAGGCCGCCGTTGCGCGGCCGGAAATCGTGAGTCGGGGAGGCGCGGGTCAGGCCAGCGCCTTCCAGGCCGCGACGAAGGCTTGCGCGCGCTGCCGTACCTCGTCCGCCGACAGGCCGGGCGAATACAGCGCCGAGCCCAGGCCGAAGCCGGAGGCGCCGGCGTCGCGGAACACCGCCATGCCTTGCGGCGTGATGCCGCCCACCGGCAGCAGGGCGATATCGCGCGGCACCACGGCGCGCCAGGCCTTGACCACCTGCGGGCCGAGCTGTTCGGCCGGGAACATCTTGAGCACGTCGGCGCCCGCGTCCAGCGCGGCGAAGGCTTCGGTCACGGTGGCCACGCCCGGCGCGCTGTACAGGCCGGCGCTGCGCGCGGAGCGGATCACGGCGCCGTCGCTGTGCGGCATCACGATCAATTGGCCGCCGGCGGCCTTGACCTGTTCCACTTGCTCGGGCTTGAGCACGGTGCCGGCGCCGACGATGCAGTCGGCCGGCAGGCTCTTGCGCAGGGCGGCGATGCTGACCAGCGGCTCGGGTGAGTTGAGCGGCACCTCGATGATGCGGAAACCGCTCTCATACAGGGCCGCGCCGATGGCTTCGACCTCGGTGTTGCGCACGCCGCGCAGGATGGCGATCATGCCGGTGCTGCGCAGGGCTTCTTCGAATGGCTTGGGATTGCTGTTCATGGTTTCTTTCGTTAATCGTCGTGGCCGATCGCCTCAGGCAACCAGGCCGGCGTGCTGCGCCAGCATCCACAGACCGGCTTCGGTGGCTTGCGCGGCTTCGCTGACCGGGCCCATGCCGTACAGCTCCAGCGCCAGCCGATAGCGGCGGCACAGGCCGGGATCGCCGATCAGCACGATGCGCTGGCGGTGAATGGCGGTCATGGTCTTGAGCGCGGCGATCTCGTGGCCGATCAGCAGGCCCGAGAGATAATCCGGCTGGGCCGCCGCTTCCAGTTCGCCGGTCAGGCCCAGGGTGCGGCTGCTGAAGATGTTGGAGAGCACGCCGGCCTGGCCCTCGGTGCTTTGCGCCACGCGCGCGCCGCGGGCGAAGGCAGCGTCGTCCGGCGCGTCCGGTTTTTGCATGGTGCGGCCGAGGATGGTGTGCGCCGACAGCGCGCCATACACCTCGCCGGTCATGAAGGTATCGAAGTGCTGGATGCGGCCGTTGGTCACGCGCACCCACTTGGAGTGCGTGCCGGGCAGGCCGATCAGCAGTTCATCGTCGCGCCATTGTTGCAGCGCGCCGATCACCTGGGTTTCTTCGCCGCGCATGACATTGGGCAGCGTGGAGACTTGCAGCAGGCCCGGCACGATCCACAGCGAACGGCCCAGGCCGGTATCGACCTGGGTCAGCTTGCGGCCGATGCGATCCGGCGCCAGCGGCACGGTGAGATAGGGCGCTTCGCGCCAGCCTTGCTTGCTGCCGACCATGCCGGCCGCGATCAGCGGGGCTGCCGGCGCGGCGTCCATCCAGTCGCCGCAGGCCGCGCGCAGGGCGGCGCGGAAGGGCGCATCGGGATCGCTGCCGTGTTCCACCGCGGGCAGGTTCATGATGCCCCAGGGATGGGCGCGCCGCTCCGCCACGTCGCCGCGGGCGTCGAAGCGGTAGCAGCGCAGCGAGGAGGTGCCCCAGTCCAGCGCGATCAGGGCGCAGTCATTCTTGGTTTCGTGTGTCATCTTCTTGGTATTGGCGGTGAAGGTCACCGCGGTTATCCACGCGCCTGGTCAATCTCGCAGACCGAAAAGCGGGTCAGCAGCACCATGTCCTCGCCCGGCGCCAGATCGATCAGACCGGGGCGCTGGGGCAGGTGGAAGGCATCGATGGGATGCGTGATCGGCTCCAGGCAGAAATAGCCCAGGCCGGGCGGCCGGTACATCAACGCATAACCGCTGCGGTCGGTGGTGTGCATCTGCAGGCGCAGGCCGCGGCTGGGATCCTCGATCATGGCCAGGCCGTCCCAGCCTTCAAAACAGTTATCCACCAGCGGGCCCTCCAGCGGCGCCGGGCGGTTGTAGTCCCAGCTCAGCGGCAGCTTGCGCGCCAAGCCGGTGGGAATCGGATCGGCGCCGGACATCTGATCTTGCCCCTGATTTACGGACACCTATCTAAGCGACATTGGCCAGCTCGTACTGCTCTGGGCTGAGGTAGCCCAGGGTCGAGTGCAGCCGGATCCGATTGTAGTCAACCTCAATGTAGTCAAACACATGAGCCTTGGCCTGCTCCCGTGTGGCGAGGTGTTCACCATGGATGGCCTCGACCTTCAGACTGTGGTTCCAACTCTCCATTGCTGCGTTGTCGTAGCAGTTGCCTCTGGCACTCATGCTGGCGATCAAAGCGTATTGCTCCAACAGGGCGCGGTGCTCGCGCGAGCAGTATTGGCTACCACGGTCA
>WNDX01000168.1 GCA_009914615.1 Herbaspirillum frisingense | reverse complement strand
CCCTCGGCCAATCGCAACGCATAGGCGATTTGCTCTTCGCTAAATCTCGATCGTTTCATGGCTACTCCTTGCCCGCTTCGGGGCGCTGAGAAGCAACCTTACCTCTAGTTTTGACCTGTACGGATATTCCGGGGGCAGGTCACACCGGATAGATGCCGAAGGGCGCAGCCAGTGCAAGTATTAATATAATGACAACACTCAATTTCTTGTTCATGCCGGTCTCCTGATTATTTCTCTTTGCCGAACAGGCCGGCCGGACGCACCATCAGCACGATGGCCATAATGATGAACACCACGGTGGCCGACAACTCAGGATAGAACACCCGGGTCAGGCCCTCGATCAGGCCCAGCACCAGACCGGTGACGATGGAGCCGAGGATGGAGCCCATGCCACCGATCACCACCACCGCGAACACGGTGATGATCAGGTTGGAACCCATCAGCGGCGACACCTGGATCACCGGCGCCGCCAGCACGCCGGCAAACGCCGCCAGCGCCACGCCGAAGCCGTAGGTGAGGGTCACCATCAGCGGCACGTTGATGCCGAAGGCTTCCACCAGCTTGGGGTTCTCGGTGCCGGCGCGCAGGTAGGCGCCCAGGCGGGTCTTCTCGATCACGAACCAGGTCGCGAAGCACACCACCAGCGAGGCCACCACCACCCATGCGCGGTAGTTCGGCAGCACCATGAAGCCGAGGTTGGTCGCGCCTTGCAACAGATCGGGCACCGAATACGGCTGCCCCGACACGCCATAGATGGAGCGGAAGATGCCCTCGATCATCAGCGTGATGCCGAAGGTCAGCAGCAAGCCATACAGGTGGTCCAGCTTGTAGAGCCAGCGCAGCATGGTCTTCTCGATCAGGATGCCGAAGGCGCCGACCAGGACGGGCGCGAGAATCAGCATGACCCAATAATTCAGGTCGAAATAACTCAAGCCCATCCATGCGAGGAAAGCGCCCAGCATGTACAAGGTGCCGTGCGCGAAGTTGATCACGTTGAGCAAGCCGAAGATCACCGCCAGGCCCAGCGACAGCATGGCGTAGAAGGAGCCGTTGACCAGGCCCAGCAGGAGCTGGCTCAGCAAGGCTTGCAGGGGAATGCCGAATATATCCATAAAAACCCGTTCATCCAGATGGGTGAAGAACGCAATCGCCGGCAGCCGCCCTCTTCTTTCGAGGGCCGCTTCCTACAGCAAAAATCTGCCATTCCCGCTTGAACAGAAATGACAGATTTTGCGGATTGCCTTTACTGCTTACATCCTCTTGCTTACTTCCACAGCGCGCACTTGGACTCGGCCTTGGTGGTCCATGCCTGCTCGGCGGGAATGGTCTGCACCAGCTTGTAGTAGTCCCACGGATACTTCGATTCCGACTGCGCCTTGACCTGGTACAGGTACATGTCGTGCATCACGCGGCCGTCGGCGCGCAGGTAACCGTTCTTCTGGTACACGTCGTTGAACTTGGCCTTGCGCAGCGCCGCCATCACCTTGTCGGAATCGTCGGTGCCGATTTCCTTGACCACCTTCAGGTACTGCAGGGCAGCCGAGTAATCGGCGGCTTGCAGCGAGGACGGCATTTTCTTGCGCACGGCGAAGTAGCGCTTGGCGAACGCGCGGGTCTCGTCGTTGGCGTCCCAGTACCAGCTATCGGTCAGGTACAGGCCTTCGGTGGTCTTCAGCGTCAGCGAGTGCACGTCGTTGATGAACACCAGCAGGCCGGCCAGCTTGGCGGTCTTGGTGATGCCGAATTCATTGGCGGCCTTCACCGAGTTGATGAAGTCGCCGCCGGCATTGGCCAGGCCGACGATCTGGGCCTTGGAGCTTTGCGCCTGCAGCAGGAAGGAGGAGAAGTCCGACGCGCCCAGCGGGTGCTTCACGGAACCGACCACGGTGCCGCCCGAGGCCTTCACCACGGCGGCGGTATCGGATTCCAGCGAGTGGCCGAAGGCATAGTCGGCGGTCAGGAAGAACCAGCTCTTGCCGCCCTGCTTCACCACTGCCGAACCGGTGCCCTTGGCCAGCGCCACGGTATCGTAGGCATAGTGCACGGTATAGGCCGAGCACTCTTCATTGGTCAGGCGCGCGGAGCCGGCGCCGATCTGCATGTACACCTTCTTCTTTTCAGCGGCGACCTTGGCCGATGCCAGCGCGGTGCCGGAGTTGGTGCCGCCGATCAGCATGTCCACGCCCTGCTGGTCGAACCATTCGCGCGCCTTGCTGGCGGCGACGTCGGCCTTGTTCTGGTGGTCGGCGACCAGCAGCTCGATTTTCTTGCCGTTGATGGAGCCGCCCATGTCGGCGATCGCCATCTTGATCGCTTCGGCGCCACCCTGGCCGTCGATGTCCGAATACACGCCCGAGATATCGGTGATGAAACCGATCTTGATCACGTCACCCGAGATCTGGGCCGAAGCCGGCGCCATCGAGAATGCCGCGGCTGCAGCGGTGACGGCGAGTGCCATTGCCTTAAGTTTCATTTTCATCTCCTCAGTTATGAAGCCCGCTAGATGGGTTGTGATGCGAGACAACTTTTAGTGTTGGACGGAGAAAGGATCGCTTCCCCCGTTGACGTACTTGTTGGCAGTACTTCTTCTTATCGATGCTGGTGTTCTTGTGGTGTGGTGTTTCCGCGGCGCGTGCGAACGGCGGGCGTGATCGGGATGACGATCAGACGCCCAGCAATTCGTTCAGCGTCTGCATCTTCGATTCCAGCTGCGAGGACTCGAAGGACTCGACGATCTGGCCGTGCTCCATCACGTAGAAGCGATCGGCCAGCGGCGCGGCGAAACGGAAGTTCTGCTCGACCATCACGATGGTGTAGCCCTTGGCCTTGAGCGTGGTGATCATGCGCGCCAGCGCCTGCACGATGACCGGCGCCAGGCCTTCGGAGATTTCATCGAGCAGCAGCAGGCGCGCGCCGGTGCGCAGGATGCGCGCCACCGCCAGCATCTGCTGTTCGCCGCCGGACAGCCGCGTGCCCTGGCTGTTGCGGCGCTCCTTCAGGTTGGGGAACATGTCGTAGATCTCGTCGATCGACATGCCCTTGTCCGTCTTCGAGACGAAGGGCGGCAACAGCAGGTTTTCCTCGGCCGACAGCGACGAGAAGATACCGCGCTCTTCGGGGCAATAACCGACGCCGTAGTGCGCGATCTTGTGGGTGGCCAGGCTGATGGTTTCCTGGCCGTTGATCTTGATCGAACCCCTGCGCGTGCCGACCAGGCCCATGATGGAACGCAGCGTGGTGGTGCGACCAGCGCCGTTGCGACCCAGCAGGGTCACCACTTCGCCCTGGTGCACGTTGAGATTGACGTTGTGCAGGATGTGCGATTCGCCGTACCAGGATTGCAGATCGCTGATCTGCAGCGCCAGCGGCGCATTGGAAGAAGATGAACTCACGGGGGCATTCATGGTGGCAGTGGACATCAGTGGGCTCCCTGCAATTCGGTGGCAGCGGTGCCCATGTAGGCTTCCATCACCTGCGGGTTGCGCGAGACTTCAGCGTAGGTGCCTTCGGCCAGCAGCGCGCCGCGCTGCAGCACGCTGATGCGATCGCAGATGCCGGAGATCACGCTCATGTTGTGCTCCACCATCAGGATGGTGCGGCCGGCCGAGACCTTCTTGATCAGCGCGGTGACGCGGTCCACGTCTTCGTGGCCCATGCCTTGCGTGGGTTCGTCCAGCAGCATCAGCTCCGGCTCCATCGCCAGCGTGGTGGCGATTTCCAGCGCGCGCTTGCGGCCGTACGGCAAGTCCACGGTGGTGGTCCTGGCGAAGCTGGTGAGATCGACTTCTTCCAGCAGTTCCATGGCGCGCGCGTCGAGCTGCTTCAGGCTGTCGCCGTTCTTCCAGAAGTGGAAGGACGTCCCGAGCTTGCGCTGCAAGCCGATGCGCACGTTTTCCAGCACGCTCATGTGCGGGAAAACGGCGGAAATCTGGAACGAGCGAATGATGCCCTGGCGCGCAATCTGCGCCGGCGCATCGGAAGTGATGTCCTTCCCGTTGAACAGGATCTGGCCCGAGGTCGGCACCAGGAACTTGGTCAGCAGGTTGAAGCAGGTAGTCTTGCCGGCGCCGTTGGGGCCGATCAATGCATGAATGTGTCCGCGCTCAATTTGCAGGTTGACTGCGCTTACCGCCGTGAAACCCTTGAATTCCTTCGTCAGGTTTCTTGTCTCCAGAATGACGTCTGTCATAGTCTCATCTTTCCCTTTGATGCCCGCGCCGGTGATCCGGTCGTCTGGGCCTGCCTTGCTGCGGATCGCCTCACGCTGTTGGCGTGAAGGACCGCCGTTCTTATCTGGCGAATCGAGAAGCTCGTTTTAATATTTGGCGCATAGTAGCCGAGTCGTACCATTCCTACAATACGTATAAGTACCGTATTGGTCAGTCCCTGGGAATTTAAGTTTCAGCGCCCGGAAAGCAGGCCGGACGCGACTTTCTCGGCGATCATGATGGTCGGTGAGTTGGTATTGCCGGACGTGATGGAAGGCATCACGGAAGCGTCTGCCACCCGCAATCCGGAGACCCCGCGCACCCGGCATTGCGAGTCCACCACCGCCATCGCATCGTCGGCGCGGCCCATGCGGCAAGTGCCCACGGGATGGAAGATCGTGGTGCCCACTTCGCCGGCGGCGCGATGCAGGTCTTCCTCGGTGTCATAGTGCAGGCCGGGCTTGAACTCTTCCGGTTGATAGCGCGCCAATGCCGGCGCGGCGGCGATGCGGCGCGTGAGCCGCAGCGAATCGGCGGCGACCTGGAGGTCTTCCCGGGTAGACAGATAGTTGGTGGTGATCCTGGGCGCCAGTGCATGATCGAGGGCTGCGAGCCGCACGTGCCCGCGCGAGGAGGGGCGCAGATTGCACACGCTCGCGGTGAAGGCCGGGAAGGCATGCAGCGGATCGCCGAACTTCTCCAGCGACAGCGGCTGCACGTGGTATTCCAGGTTGGCGCTGGCCTGTGAAGAATCGGACTTGGCGAAGGCGCCCAGTTGCGAGGGCGCCATGGACATCGGTCCGCTCTGCATGAGCAGGTATTCAAGGCCGATCATCATCTTGCCCACCAGCGTCGACGCCATGGCGTTGAGCGTCTTGGCGCCGCGCACCTTGAAAGCCATGCGGATCTGCAGGTGATCCTGCAGGTTCTCCCCCACCCCATCCAGCGCCTGCACCACCGGGATCTGATGCTGGCGCAGCAGGTCCGGCGCGCCGATGCCCGACAGTTGGAGGATGTGCGGCGAGCCGATGGCGCCGGCCGAGAGGATGGTTTCTTTCGCCTCGGCAAACCATTCTCCGCCGCCGCCAGTGAATTCCACGCCGGTGCAGACCGGACCATTCTCACCCTGAGAGAATCGCAGTTTCTTCACGTGCGAGCCGGTCATGATGTCGAGGTTGCCGCTCTTCATCGCCGGCCGCAGGAAGGCCTTCGAAGCAGTCCAGCGGATGCCGCGTTTCTGGTTCACGTCGAAATAGCCGCAGCCTTCGTTGTCGCCGCGATTGAAATCGTCGGTCTTGGGGATGCCGTTCTGCGCCGCCGCCTCGCGGAAGGCGTCGAGGATGTCCCAGCGCAGACACTGCTTTTCCACGCGCCACTCGCCACCGGCGCCATGGAATTCATCGCCGCCGAGATGGTAGTCCTCACTCTTCTTGAACAGCGGCAGCACATTGTTCCAGCGCCAGCTATCGTCGCCGGTCACCTGCGCCCAGTGGTCGTAATCGCGTGCCTGGCCGCGCATGTAGATCATGCCGTTGATCGAAGAGCTGCCGCCCAGCACCTTGCCGCGCGGGTAGATCAGGCTGCGCCCGTTCAGGCCGGGATCGGCTTCGGTGCGGAACAGCCAATCGGTGCGCGGATTGTTGATGCAATAGAGATAGCCGACCGGGATGTGGATCCAGATGTAATCGTCTTTTGCCCCTGCTTCCAGCAGCAGCACCTTCACGCCCGGCTGCTTGGAGAGACGGTTGGCCAGCACGCAACCCGCGGTGCCGGCGCCGATGATGATGTAGTCGTATTGCCCTGCCGATTGCATGGTGTCTCCGTATGCTTGTTCTTATTCGCCGGCGATGTCCGCCGTGTTCTTCGTCACCCCGGTCTTCGCCGGGGCAACGTCATCATTGCGATACCGGATTCACTTCGCCACCGGCATCGTGAATTCCGCGCCCTTGCCGATGGTCGCCGACCAACGCTGCATGATGGACTTGTAGCGCGTATAGAAGCGCACGCCCTCCTCGCCATACGCATGCGTATCGCCGAACAGCGAACGCTTCCAGCCACCGAAGGAATGCCAGGCCATCGGCACCGGAATCGGCACGTTGATGCCCACCATACCCACCTGGATGCGGCGCGAGAATTCATGCGCGGTATTGCCGTCGGCGGTGAACAGCGATACACCGTTGCCGTATTCATGCGCGTTGATCAGTTGCACCGCGGAGGCGAAATCCGGCACGCGCACCACGCACAGCACCGGGCCGAAGATTTCTTCCTGATAGATCTTCATGTCGGTGGTGACGTTGTCGAACAAGGTGCCGCCGATGAAGAAGCCGTTCTCATGACCGGGCACCTTCAGGCCGCGGCCATCAACCAGCAGCTTGGCGCCGGCATCGACGCCGCTCTGGATGTAACCCTCGACCTTGGCCTTGTGCGCGCCGGTGACCAGCGGGCCCATCTCGGCATCGTCTTCCATGCCGTTCTTGACCTTCAATGCCTTCACGCGGGGGATCAGCGCATCAACGAGTTTGTCGGCCACGCTGCCCACGGCCACCGCGACCGAGATCGCCATGCAACGCTCGCCGGCAGAACCGTAGGCGGCGCCGATCAGCGCATCGACCGCCTGATCCAGGTTGGCATCGGGCATCACCACCAGATGGTTCTTGGCGCCGCCCAGCGCCTGTGCGCGCAGCGGGAAAGTGCCGGCGCGCTCGGTGGCCTTGCGATAAATGTACTCGGCGATCGGCGTCGAACCGACGAAGGACACCGCCTGCACATCCGGATGTTCCAGCAGCGCATCGACTGCCACCTTGTCGCCCTGGACCACGTTGAACACACCATCGGGCAAACCGGCGCGCTTGAACAGCTCGGCCAGCAGCAGCGACGGCGAAGGATCGCGTTCGGAGGGCTTGAGCACGAAGGTGTTACCGGTGGCGATGGCGACCGGCGCCATCCACAGCGGCACCATCACCGGGAAATTGAACGGCGTGATGCCGGCGGTCACGCCCAGCGGCTGGCGCAGGTTCCAGTTGTCGATGCCGCCGCCGATGTTGTCGGTGAACTGGGTCTTCAACAGTTGCGGAATGCCGGTGGCGAATTCCACGATCTCCAGCCCGCGCGTCACTTCGCCCTTGGCATCGGAAAACACCTTGCCATGCTCCAGCGTGATGGCCTTGGCCAGCGCGTCGTGGTTCTGCTCGATCAGTTCCTTGAACTTGAACAGCACGCGTGCGCGCTTGAGCGGCGCGGTCACGGCCCAGGCCGGCGCCGCGGCGCTGGCGGCTGCCACGGCGGCATTGACCTCATCCACCGAGGCCAGCGATACCTTGGCGGTGGCAGCGCCCGTGGCCGGGTTGAACACGTCCTGGCTGCGGCCGCTCTCGGAGCGCGACAGCTTGCCGTTGATGAAATGATCGATATGCGGGAGGCTCATAAGTATTCCTTTGGTTATTTCTGTGAAACCGTGCCGGATCCGTCTCCTGATCCCTGCGGCATGGTGATGCCGATACGAGAAATGCTGCGCTGAAAACCGAAAATGAACGGGATGGACGCAGCAAGAATATCCCTCCCTTTCCCTCCGATCCAATGAGGAATTATCAGCAGCAACATAACAAATACTTATAATTGAAAAAATTGTTCACAGGCTGTCAACGTGGATATACACGGCTTGTCCACAGACTTATTCAATCAACGCAATCTATATTTACCCGACGTTAGCGATGGATATCACCCAGTTACGCGCTTTTATCTCGGTTGCGCGCGAAGGCAACCTGACGCGGGCGGCGGAGAAGCTGCACGTCACCCAGCCCGCGGTCAGCCTGCAGATCAAGGCTCTGCAGGAAAGCCTGGGCTTGCAGTTATTCACACGCAGCGCCGGCGGCATGATCCTGACCGTCGAAGGCAACAAGCTACTCCCCCTGGCTGAACGCGTGCTTACTGATCTGCAGGAATTACGCCGTCACGCCGATGCACTCCAGGCCAGTTCGGCCCATCTCTCCGGTTCGCTGGCCATCGGCACCATCCTCGATCCGGAATTCATCCGCCTTGGCGCCTTTCTCAAACTGCTGGTCGAACGCCACCCCCAGCTTTCCACCAAGCTGGCGCATCACATGTCGGGTTCGGTATTGCAGGAAATCCGCGACGGCCGGCTCGACGTCGGCTTCTTCCTCGGCGATCCGGGCAAAGGCTTCCATGCCATGACGCTCACCCCCTTCACCTACAACGTGATCGCCCCGGCCGGCTGGAAAAGCCGTGTTTCAGGCAAAGGCTGGAAGGAATTGTCGCGGCTGCCCTGGATCTGGACCCCGCCGGAGTCCGCCCATCACCGCCTGTTGAGCAAGGTATTCGCGCAACACAAGGTACAGCCGGACACCGTGGCGCTGGTCGATCAGGAATCTTCGATGCTGGATCTGGTGAAATCGGGTGTCGGCCTGTCGCTGGCCCGTGAGTCCATCGCCTTGAGCCAGGCGCATGCCCATGGGCTGGTGATTGCCGATGCGGTTGAATTGTCCACAGAGCTCAGCTTCATTTGCTTGGAGAAACGACAACATGACGACGCCGTGAAAGCGGTATTCCAGGTGTTGCAAGCGGTCTGGACGCATTGATTTACGGTGTTTCACCTTCGACAGACGGTGTCATCGCCGCTTGCGCTTCGGTTTTCTCCTTCCCATTGCCGAACAGAAAGGACTTTTGCGTCTCTGTTTCGCTGGTCAAGTCCTTTTCGGTACGGGCTCTTGTTTTTTTGGCAGCTTTTTCGAGTTGTCCCCTGCGTTCCTGTTTTCCCGGTCTTTAATGTAGATGTAAATATATAAAAGTAGTAGTGATGGTTAACGTCGGCTTTTTCTGTGGATAACTCGGTTAACCCGAATTGAATCAGCCGTTTACGCTCTTGTGTAATGACCCAGCGAAACCTGCTCACCTCAAGCAGCTAAAGCAAACGCCTCAGCTGGTGTCTTCATGCCCAGCGCCTGATGCGGCCGGCGGTGGTTATAAAAGCCGATCCAGTCACCAATGATGCG
>WNDX01000167.1 GCA_009914615.1 Herbaspirillum frisingense | reverse complement strand
GACCGTGGTAGCCAATACTGCTCGCGCGAGCACCGCGCCCTGTTGGAGCAATACGCTTTGATCGCCAGCATGAGTGCCAGAGGCAACTGCTACGACAACGCAGCAATGGAGAGTTGGAACCACAGTCTGAAGGTCGAGGCCATCCATGGTGAACACCTCGCCACACGGGAGCAGGCCAAGGCTCATGTGTTTGACTACATTGAGGTTGACTACAATCGGATCCGGCTGCACTCGACCCTGGGCTACCTCAGCCCAGAGCAGTACGAGCTGGCCAATGTCGCTTAGATAGGTGTCCGTAAATCAGGGGCAAGATCAGCCTTCGACATGGAGATCTCCTATCACAACCGCTCGCGCAAGGACGTGCCCTACACCTACGTCGGCGACATCAAATCGCTGGCCGCGGCCGTCGATTTCCTGGTGATGATCACCCCGGGCGGCGCCGGCACGCGCGCGCTGGTCAACGCCGAGGTGCTGGAGGCGCTCGGCCCCAAGGGCTTCCTGATCAACGTGGCGCGCGGCTCGGTGGTCGATGAGACGGCGCTGATCGCCGCGCTGAAGGCCGGCAAGATCGCCGGCGCCGGGCTGGACGTGTTCGAGAACGAACCCAATATCCCCGAAGAACTGGCCGCGCTGGACAACGTGGTGCTCACGCCCCACATGGCCAGCGGCACGCTGAGCACGCGCACCGCGATGGCCGACCTCGCCTTCGCCAACCTGCAGGCGCATCTCGCCGGCAAGCCGGTGCTCACGCCGGTGCCCCACTGAAGGAACAGGCATGGCCAGCGCCACCGCACTGATCGCATTGGACTGGGGCACGTCGTCGCTGCGCGCCTATCGCCTGGGCGCAAACGGCGCGGTGCTGGACAAGCGCGCGCTGCCCTGGGGCATCATGAACCTGCCGGTGGTGGAAGCTTCGGCTACCGGCGCCAAGGCCGGCTTCGACCAGGCGTTCGAAGAAGCCTGCGGAGACTGGCTGCGCGATGCGCCCGGCGTCCCGGTGATGGCGGCCGGCATGGTCGGCAGCGCCCAAGGCTGGCGTGAAGCGGCCTATCTGGACGTGCCGCTGCGCGTGGCCGACATCGGCGCCGGCCTGACCGCCGTCCCCACCCGCAACGGCGCGGTGCTGCACATCGTGCCGGGCCTGATCGAACGCGGCGAGCTGCCGAACGTGATGCGTGGCGAGGAAACCCAGGTCGCTGGCGCGCTGGAAGACGGCGCCGCGGGCGAACTGCTGATCGGCCTGCCCGGTACACATTCCAAGTGGGTGCGTATCGACGGCGAACGCTTCAGCCATTTCGACACCTTCATGACCGGAGAAGCCTATGCCGCCCTCTCCGGCCACACCATCCTGGGACGCACCATGGAACGTGGCGCGCCTTTCGACGCCGCCGCCTTCGAGCGCGGCGCGCGCGTGGCGCTGGGCCATGCGGGCATCAACGGCGTGCTCTCCACCATCTTCAGCACGCGCACACTGGGACTGACCGGCGCCCTGGACGGCGCGGCCCAGGCCGATTACCTGTCCGGCCTGCTGATCGGCCATGAAATCGCCGCCCTGCGCACCGGCCGGGCCGCCGCGGGCCTGATCGCCACGCCTCGTATCGTGCTGATCGGCGACGGCAGGTTGTGCGAGCGCTACAAGGACGCGCTCGCGCTGTATGGATACACGAACGTCGCCATCGCGGCGCAAGCCACCGAACGCGGCCTGTGGCGCATCGCCTTGCAGGCCGGGCTGGTACGCGCGGACTGACGCGCCTTCGGATAAAGGAAACTGCCATGTTGAAAGAAGCCATGAAGAAGTGCCGGCTCATCGCCATCCTGCGCGGGGTGCGTCCCGACGAGGTGGAAGCGATAGGCCGGACGATCTACGACGCGGGATTTCTCATCATCGAGGTGCCGCTGAATTCGCCGGAACCGCTGGAAAGTATCCGTATCCTGCGCGGCACGCTGCCGACCGATTGCATGGTGGGCGCGGGCACCGTGATGTCGCCGGCGCAGGTGCAGCAAGTGGCGGACGCGGGCGGGCAGTTGATCGTCATGCCGCACAGCGATCCGGCCGTGATCCGCGCCGCCACCGACGCCGGCCTGGCCAGCGCGCCGGGCGTGGCCACGGTGACCGAAGCCTTTGCCGCGCTGGCGGCGGGAGCGGACATCCTCAAGATGTTCCCGGCCGAGCAACTTGGACCGGCCGTGGTGAAAGCCTGGCGCGCGGTGGTGCCGAGCAATATCGTGCTGGCGCCGGTGGGCGGAATCACGCCGGAAAGCCTGAAGACTTTCATGCAGGCCGGCGCCACCGCGTTCGGACTGGGCTCGGCGTTGTACAAACCCGGCATGAGCGCGCAGGAGGTGGGGGCCAATGCCGAGGCGTTCATCGCGGCTTTGCGTGCTTGCGAGGCGGCTTGAGGCCGACTTTCTCTGACCGGTCGCGCCGCCCTCTGCGACACTGACATTCACGGGACGCCCGCGACCAGAGGACAGGCACAACCGGCTACGCCTACTCCGCCTCCGTGGTCCTGACGAAAGTCAGAACCCGGCGACGTTCGTCATGCCTCGCAAACGTCCCGCCAAGCGCGACAAACGACACTGGATCCCGGCCTGCGCCGGGACGACGGAGAAGATGAGAGACGGAGAAGATGAGAAACAGCGCCTGCTCAAGCACGAGATAGCTCCGGGTACAGGCACCGGATAGCCCATAAAAAAATCGCCGCTGCAAACCTCCCGCAGCGGCGACTTTCTCCAACCTATCTATTCCCAAACCAGAACCTCAGGCGGCCTTTTTCTCTTCCTGCGGCTTCTTCTGTTCATCGCGCAACTCGCGACGCAGGATCTTGCCTACGTTGGTCTTGGGCAGCTCGTCGCGGAACTCGATGTACTTGGGTTTCTTGTAGCCGGTGAACTGCTCCTTGCAATAAGCCATCAGTTGCTCAGCGGTCAGCGCCTTGTCCTTGCGCACCACGAACAGCTTGACCGCCTCGCCGGTGTGCTCGTCCGGCACGCCCACGCAGGCGCACTCCAGCACGCCCGGGTGTTGCGCGACCACGCCTTCGACTTCGTTCGGATAGACGTTGAAGCCCGAGACCAGGATCATGTCCTTCTTGCGATCAACGATCTTGGTGTAGCCACGCGCGTCCATCACGCCGATGTCCCCGGTCTTGAAGAAACCATCCGGCGTCATGACCTTCTCGGTCTCGTCGGGACGCTGCCAGTAGCCGGCCATGACCTGCGGTCCGCGGATGGCGATTTCGCCCGGCTGGCCCAGCGGCACCGGCTTGCCGTCGTCGTCCAGGATGGCAATGTCGGTGGCCGGCAGCGGCAGGCCGATGGTGCCGGTGTATTCGTCGATGGTGCAGGGATTGGCGCTGGCGATCGGCGAGGTTTCGGACAGGCCGTACCCCTCGATGATGGGACAGCCGGTCAGCTTCTTCCACTTGTCGGCCACGCTCTTTTGCACCGCCATGCCGCCGCCCACGCAGCAACGGTAGCCGGAGAAATCCAGCTTGGCGAATTCGGCATTGTTGAGCAGGGCGTTGTACAGCGTGTTGACCGCCGGGAAGGTGTTGACCTTGTACTTCGCCAGTTCCTTCACGAAGCCGGGAATGTCGCGCGGATTGGGGATCAGCAGGTTCAGCGCGCCTTCGCGCGTGCCCAGCATGTTGCACACCGTCAGCGCGAAGATGTGGTACAGCGGCAGCGCGCAGACGAACACCAGTTGATCGATCGGCTTGCCGGACTTCAGCGCCGGGTTCAGCCACTCTTCGGCCTGCAGCACGTTGGCCACCAGGTTGCGATGGGTCAGCACGGCGCCCTTGGCCACGCCGGTGGTGCCGCCGGTATATTGCAGGAAGGCGACGTCGTCATGCGTCAGCGTCACCGCTTGCAGCTGCGTGCCTTCGGCCTGCGCCAGCGCGCGGCTGAAAGTGATCGCGTTGGGCAGCGACCAGGCCGGCACCAGTTTCTTCACGTGGCGCACCACCATGTTGACGATGGCGCCCTTGAGCGTGCCCAGCAACTCGCCCATGCTGGCCACCACGATGTGCTTGACCTGGGTCCTGGCGACCACCTTCTGCAGCGTGCAGGCAAAGTTCTCCAGCACGAAGATGGCTTCGGCGCCCGAATCCTTGAGTTGATGTTCCAGCTCGCGCGCGGTGTAGAGCGGATTGACGTTGACCGCGGTGTAACCGGCGCGCAGGATCGCGGCGATCGCGATCGGGTATTGCAGCACATTGGGCATCATGATCGCCACGCGCGCGCCCTTCTTCAGCCCCAGGCTTTGCAGCCAGCCGCCCAGTGCGCGCGACATGCGATCGAGTTCGCCGTAGCTCAGGTACTTGCCCATGCAGACGTAGGCATTGCGGTCGGCGTACTTGACGAAGGCCTCGTCGATCATCTGCACCAGCGATCCGTAGCGGCTGGGGTCGATGTCGGCGGGGACGCCTGCGGGATACGATGCAAGCCAGAATTTTTCCATATTGTGTACCTCTGTCTCCGGTCAGAACTTGCGCTGGGCTGAGCGTTGATTAGATGTCATTGCTTTGGCGCGCACAGCAAAAAAAGCACGAGTGTTTTTTTATTTAGAACAGATGCTATCCAGCCTTGGCCGCTTGGGCAAGCTTTTTAAACGGATTTTTTTCGTAAAAATCCCGAGTCCCCGAAGCGGCTCGTATTTGCTCGCGCCTTGTCGTTCCGGCAAAACCAGCCGGTCATTCGCATCATACTCTGCGGCAGCTTGCCCGGGACACAAATTCCATGCCGCAAAGCAAGACATTGACCCGGTTTTACAGCGGCGCGCGTTCGGCCTTGCGATCCTTGCGGCGGCCCCGGGGCTCCGCTTCCGGCAGCGGATCGCCCAGCGCGGCATGGCGCGCGGCCTTGTCCATGCCGGCCAGTTGCCGCACCTTGGCATAGAAATCCGGGAAGCCGCTGCTGCCGGCATACAGCTTCTTGAAGGCCGGCACCAGATCGTGATACGCCCCCACCAGCGCCAGGTGCGCGTTCGACAGCGGCATGGCGAACCAGCGGTCGTAACCGGCGTAGCCGTCCCAGCGCTGCGTCTTCATTTGCGCATACTCGGCGCGCAGCTGGTCGAAAATTTCTTGCTTGCGCGCGCGCTTTTCGGCATCCGTGGCCGGGCTGTCGTAGTTGGCTTCCAGCCTGTCGCGATACTTGTCCAGCAGCGCCAGGAAATCCTGCTTGCGGGCCTCGAAACGCCGCTAGGCTTCGATCATCTTGTCATCGTGGCGCGCTGCCAGCCAGCGCGCCACGCCGATCTCCTCCACCGCCACCGCGAAGCCTTCGTTGAACGGCGTATCGTCGCGTGCATAGACCGTCTGATGCGCCAGTTCATGGAACACCAGCCGCGCCAGTTCGCCGTCGGGATAGTTGATGAAGGTGGAAATCACCGGATCGTTGAACCAGCCCAGTGTGGAATAAGCCGGCACGCCCACCACCTGCACGTCGTAGCCTTGCTGTTGCAGCTGCGCGCCGTAGTCTTGCGCGGCCTGCTGGCTGTAGTAGCCGCGATAATCGACACAGCCGGCAATGGGGAAGCACCACTGATGTGCCTTCAACGACAGTTCCGGCGCGGCCACCACGTTCCACAGCACGAACGGACGGTCGAGCTGGGCGTAGGTCTTGTAGCTGCCGTTGTCGGGCAGGCCGAGTTCAGCGACGGCGAAGCGGCGGATCTCGCGCACCGTTTCCAGCTTGGCCTTCAGCGCAGGCTTGGCGTCGGGATCGCTGAGCCAGTCGTCGAAGGGCCTGGCCTGGGCCAGCAGCGAGAACTGGCCGTGCGCGGCCTGGGCGTAATAGGAAATCGAAGAACAACCGGCGACGCCGGCCGCAGTCAGGGCCAGCAGCGCCCAGCGCAACACGGTGCGGCGCACGGCGCCAAGACCCGCGCATCTGGAGTTTGCATTCATCGCAATATCGCGCACGCCCCGGGCGCCGCGCAGCATGGACATGCCCGTTGAGACAGCGCCGTCGTCGCCGCGGTTCAGGCGCGACGGCCTACGGTGCGGCGGCCGCTGCCCGGCTCGCATCGGCGGACTCATCCATGGTCAGCTTCTCCACCTGCACCAGCACGTCATAGAAAGTCGGTGCATTGCCCATGTCGGTCAGGCGCTGGCTGGTGACTTCATTGGCGTTCTTGCCGTCGGCGGCGAACTTCTTCCACCAGATCGACAGACCGACCACCAGGCCGGTGCGCGCCTTGTCCGTCACCCGCACGCGCGCCTGCATGCTGCCGCGGTCGTTGAAGATCCGCACCATGTCTTCGTCGGCGATGCCGCGCGCGGCGGCGTCATCCGGATGCATGTCCAGGTGCGGCTCACCCTCGGTGTCGCGCAGGCTTTGCACGTTGACGAAGGAAGAATTGAGGAAGTTGCGCGCCGGCGGCGAGATCATTGCCAGCGGATACTTCGCCCCCAATTGCGGATTGCTGGCCACCGATTCATACGGCGCGATGTAGTCCGGCAGCGGATCGAGCCCGGCCGCCTTCATCTGTTCCGAATAGAACTCGCACTTGCCCGATGGCGTGGCGAAACCGCCATCGGCAAACGGCGCCACCGGCATCGCCAGGCGTTGCCAGCCTTTTTGCTTCAATGCTTGCCAGTCGTAACCGGCACTGCGCGGATGATCGCGGCGGAAGGCGACGGCGGCGATGTCGTCGTCGCTGTCCTTGAAGCAGTCTTCGTCGAAGCCCATGGCCGCCGCCAGCAGGCGGAAGATCTCGGTATTCGGCTTGGCCTCGCCCATGGGCGCGATGGCGGCATTGTTGGCCATCATGTAGATGTGGCCATAGGTCGCGTGCACGTCGATGTGCTCCAACTGCGTGGTGGCCGGCAGCACGATGTCGGCGTAGTCGGCGGTGTCGGTCTGGAAGTGTTCCAGCACCACGGTGAACAGATCGTCGCGCGCGAAGCCTTGCACCACCTTGGCCGACTCGGGCGCCACCGCCACCGGGTTGGCGTTGTACACGATCACCGCTTCCACCTTGGGGCCGAAGTCCGGCGCGGCCGGCCTGAGCAGGTCGTCGCCGATGGTGCTCATGTTGATGACGCGGGCCGGCGCGCCATGACGCGCGGCCAGGTCGGGACGGCCGATCGCGGCGTTGTCCTTGGGGAAACTGTCCGAGGTGGACATCTGCACGCCGCCCGAGGGATGGCGCCAGGCGCCCACCAGCGCCGGCAGGCAGGCCACGTTGCGCGCCGCCATGCCGCCGCCGCGCACTCGCTGCAGGCCGTAGTTGGCGCGGATCATGGCGCCTTCGCCGGCCAGCGCCACGCGGCCGTATTCGCGTGCGAGATCAAGCACTTCCTGCGCGCTGATGCCGCAGACGTCGGCGGTGCGCTGCGGCGTCCAGGCGGCCACGCGCTGCGTCAATTGCGCGAAGCCCAGTGTGTGGCGCGCGATGTAGTCATGATCCAGCAGGTTCTCGGCCACCAGCACATGCATCATGCCCAGCGCCAGCGCGGCGTCGGTGCCGGGCAAGAGGGCGATGTGCTGGTGGCATTTCTCGGCGGTCAGCGAACGGTAGGGATCGATGGCGATCAGGCGCGCGCCGTTGCGCTTGGCAGCCTGTACGCGGGTCCAGAAATGCAGGTTGGAGGCGATCGGATTGCCGCCCCAGATCAGGATCAGCTTGGCGTTGTTGACCTGTTCCAGGTCGGTGCCGATGCGCGCGCCGATGCTGTAGCGATAACCCGCGCTGCCCGCCGAGGAACAGATGGTGCGCTCCAACTGCGATGCGCCGAGGCGATTGAAGAATCGGGCAGCCATCGATTCGCCCTGCACCAGGCCCATGGTACCGGCATAGCTGTAGGGCAGGATCGCCTGCGGATCGCGCAGGGCGATGGCGCCAAGGCGTTCGGCGATGGTGCGGATGGCCTCGTCCCAGCCGATGCGCTCGAACTTGCCTTCGCCCTTCTTGCCCACGCGGCGCAGCGGATGCAGCAGGCGCTCCTTGTGATAGGTGCGCTCGGTGTAGCGCGACACCTTGGTGCACAGCACGCCGGAGGTCGGCGGATGCTCGGGATCGCCGCGCACCTCGGTGGCGACGCCGTCTTTCACCGTCACCAGCAAGGCACAGGTATCGGGGCAATCATGCGGGCAGGCGGCGCGTACTATCGTGGTGGTCATGGCTGGATCGGCAAGAAAATCGGGCCGTGGGAGACGGCCGCGGCAATGAAGAAGCAATCGGGAAACCCCGGCCGCGCGGCGCGCGCGATGCGGCGCACGGCAAAGCGGATACTTTATCTTAAAATGCCCGTTCACGATTCCCTGTTTGCCCGCGAACATGTCTACCACCATGCATTTCTGGCGCGATCCCGCCCTGCCCTTCCTGGAAGGCCGGCGCGCCACCGGCAGCCTGTCCTGCTATGCGCCGCACACGCATCCGACCTTTTCCATCGGCATCGTCGATGCCGGCGACAGCGTGTTCGCGCTGGCCGACGGCAGCACGCCCATCGCGCCGGGCGACGTGGTGCTGGTGCGCGCGGGCGACGTGCATTGCTGCAATCCGGAAGACCTGCAGCGCTGGAGCTATCGCATGTTCCACATCGACCAGGCCTGGCTGGCCGCGCTGCTGGCGGAATCTCCTGCCACCAGCGGCCTGCCGGCCGCCATGCGCTCGCAGGTGATCCGCTCGCCGCACGCCGTTTTGTTGTTGGACAGGTTGACCCAGGCGCTGGATAACGATGCCGGCGACAAGGAAGCCGAGGTCATCACCTGCCTGCATGAAATCATGCTGCTGTGCGCCGAAGCCGGCCAGGCCCGGGCGCCGGAGGACGCGGCGCAAGCCGCCGACCAGGGCGGCCTGCAGCGCGCCCGCGATTACCTGCACGCGCATTGCCGCGAACGCATCGCCATCGACACGCTGGCGGAGATCGCCGGCATCGGGCGCTATCAACTGATCTGATCTTGCCCCCGTTTCACGGACACCCCTATAAGCGATTAACTATCGCAATAGGAGGTGGACGATGACCAAGAGCAAGGCAGGCAGAAAGGGGCAGGAGTTCAGCCTGGAGTTCAGGCAGCAGGCACTGTTGCGAGCGGCCACAGAAGGGGTAACCACGGTGGCTCGTGATCTGGGGTTGCAGCCTGCCCAGCTGTACAGTTGGCGCGCCCAGGCGCGGCGGCACGACCAGGACGATCAGGCACAACGCTTGGAGTTGGCCGAACATGCACGGCTCAAACGTGAAGTGGCGCGGCTGGAGGAGGAGAACGCTTTC
>WNDX01000166.1 GCA_009914615.1 Herbaspirillum frisingense | reverse complement strand
GCCTACTTCGACCGGCTTGGGGTACCTCGGCTCTGTTGACCTCAACGACTCGAACCGCCCGGTGCGGACCCGCACGCCGGGTGGTGTGGGAGGGGATCGGCCAGGTTCTGGCCGCCCCTATCCCGATTTTACGGGGAATCAATGAAACCAGTCGTACGCAAGAACAAGCAGCAAGGCTTTACCCTGCTGGAACTGATGGTGACGCTCGCCATCATCGGCATCCTGGCCACCATCGGCGCTTCGCAATACCAGGACTACATCGCGCGCTCGCGCGTGGCCGAAGGCTTCAACCTGGCCGCGCCCTACAAGCTGGCGGTCGCCGAGCAGGCGAGCGCCAATAATGGCGTCTTTACCGTGGCACAACTGGGCCTGCCGGCATTCACGCCGACCCAGGACGTGCAAAAGATCGAAGTCTCGCCGATGGAAACGCGCGGCGTGGGCGGCGTCATCACCATCACCTACGGTTCGCGCGTGGGCGAGGGCGGCACCCTGACGCTGACGCCGACCATCGGCACCGGAGCCATCCAGTGGCAATGCGCCGCGGCCGAGGTCAAGCAAGCGGCCGCGCCGCAAGGAGCAATTAACAACACCGCCTTCGCGCCGGGCACGCTGCCGGCCAAGTACGCGCCGGCCAACTGCCGCGGTTCCTGATCGGCCTGCGAGGCGCATCTCGCCCCTCCATGCATGAGCCAACAAAAAAGCGCCCTCGGGCGCTTTTTTGTTGGCGGACAGGTATTTCCCGGTTACGGCCGCTCCATCCGGATATCGCTCTTGCCGCCGCGTTTCTCGGTCACGCAGATATCCGTCATCACCATGGTCTTGTCCACCGCCTTGCTCATGTCGTACACGGTCAGCAGGCCGACCTGGACAGCCGTCAGCGCTTCCATCTCCACGCCGGTCTTGCCGAAGGTTTCCACGCGGGCGGTGCAGGTCACGCTGGCGCTGGTCGCATCGGTCTCGAATTCGACCGACACGTGCGTCAGCGCCAGCGGGTGGCACAGCGGGATCAGATCGCCGGTGCGCTTGGCCGCCATGATGGCGGCGATGCGCGCGATGCCCAGCACGTCGCCTTTCTTGGCGGTGCCGTTCTCGATGATGGCCAGCGTTTCCGGCTTCATGCGGATCACGCCGCTGGCCACGGCCACGCGGTGCGTCTCGCTCTTGCCGCCGACGTCGACCATGTGGGCCTGGCCGCTCTGATCGAAATGGGTGAGGCCGCCGTTGGCCGCCGGGTCGCCGGATGTGCTCATGATGGGATCCCTGAAAATGGGGAAGATCGAAAAGGAGCGGGTATCATAGCAGGCGAGCCGCAGCCGGCGCTGTGTGCCGGCACGTCATCCCTTATAGTCTTGGTCCATGCAACGATACGCACGATATGCACCTCCGACCGACCGCCGTTCGTCCCGCCCCGTGCGCCGGATGCTGGTGCGCGCGCTGGCCGCCGCGCTGCTCCTGCTGCCTGCCGTCCCGCTGACCATCGCGCCCGTCGTCAGCGTCACGCAGGGTCTTCCGACGCTGGGCGACACCGAGCGCGAAGGTCTGTCGCCGCTGATGGAGCGCAAGCTGGGCGAAGAGATCATGCGCGACATCCGCAGCGATCGCGACTACATCGAGGACGGCCCGGTCTCGGAATACCTCAACAATTTCGGCCTGAACCTGGTGTCGGTGCATCCCGAGGTGCGCGGCGAAGCCGGCTTCGATTTCCAGTTCTTCATCGTGCGCGATCCTATGCTCAACGCCTTCGCCCTGCCAGGCGGCTTCATCGGCGTCAACAGCGGGCTGATCCTGGCGGCGCAGTCGGAATCCGAACTGGCCGGCGTGCTCTCGCATGAAATCGGCCACGTCGCCCAGCGTCACATCGCGCGCATGCTGGGCCAGCAAAAGCAGAACTCCATGATCCAGCTGGCCGCCATCGTGCTGGGCGCGCTGGCCGGCGTGTCCAAGGCGGGCGGCGATGCCGCCATGGCCACCATGATGGGCGGCACCGGCGTGGCGATCCAGCGCCAGCTCAACTTCAGCCGCGACGCCGAGCGCGAGGCCGACCGCATCGGCTTGCAGATCATGCGCGACGGTGGTTTCGATCCGTCCGGCATGGTGACCTTCTTCGGGCGCCTGCAGACCGCCTCGCGCAACTACAGCGATGCGGTGCCGCCCTATCTGATGACGCACCCGCTGACCACCGAGCGTATCGCCGACATCGAGGCGCGCATCCGCGACCAGCGTTATCGGCAGCGCGTGGACAATCCGGAATTCCAACTGGTGCGCGCGCGCATCCAGGTGCTGCAGAATGATTCGGCGCAAGGCCTGCGCGACGCGGCCGAGAAATTCCAGAACCAGATGAAGCAGAACACCAAGCTGCAGACGGCGGCGGCGAAGTACGGCCTGGCCTATGTGTATTACCGGCAGAACAAGCTGGAGCAGGCCGATGCGATGCTGAAGGAAGCGCAGGAAGCGGCCATTCCGATGAAGACCGGCATCATGTTCGCCAGCCTCGACATCGACATCAAGATCGCCAGGAAGCAGGCGCAGCCGGCTCTGCAATTAGCGGAGGAGATGCGCAAGCAATTCCCGATTTCGCGCGCCATCGCACGCCAGTATGCCGACGCCCTGATCGCTGCCAAGCGTTATGACGAGGCGGTCGCCTATCTGCGCGACCAGGCCCAGCTCTACCGTTCGGATGCACAGATCCAGAACCTGCTGGCCAAGGTGTATGCGGCGCAGGGCAAGCAGGCGCTGCAGCACCTGGCGCTGGCCGAAGCTTATGCGCTCAACGGCAGCCTGCTGGCGGCGATCGACCAGCAGGGCATCGCGCGCCGCGCGCCCGACGCGACCTTCTACGACCAGTCGCAGATCGATGCGCGCGAGCGCGAATGGAAGGCGCGCTGGAAGGATGAGTCGAAGGAATTGAAGGAGCGCGGCTAAGCGCTCAGGGCTGGCGCGGCAGGGCGATGAAGCCGAAACGCTGCGCCAGCTCTTCTGAGCGGAGGCGCTGCACCGCGACGCTCCGCTCTCCCTGCACGAAATGCACGGCGATGCCATCCTCGCCTTCCATCCAGCGCAGCAGCGCCTCGTCGTCGGCGCGGCCGTCGGCTTGCAGCGCCGGCAGCAGTTGTGACATGTCGCGATCATCCACGCCACCAGTCTTTTCTCCCGCCTGGATGTACAGCCTGCCGTTTTCGTCGAGCCAGGCGGCATCGACCTGCCCGGCGTCTTCGCCGGTGTGGAAGACAAGTTGCACCTGACCGTCCGCGGCGGGACGGGTGCGCGCGATGTAAGGCGTCAGTTCCAGATCGACGTAGACGCGCTGCGGGCCGTTCTGGAAATACCAGCGGCCTTGGTCGTCATGCGCGTAGTTGCGTTCGATGAAGGCCAGCAGGGCGGGGTGGGCGATGCGCTCGCCGGGCAGGTCCAGATGCTGTGCGCGTTCGTCGCGCATGCGCCAGCCGCCGCGGGCATCCAGCCTGAGCCAGCCGAAGCAATGCGGCACATTGGGCCACTTGGCCATCGCCTGGCGGACGATCTCATCCATGCTCGGCCTCACGCTGCGCAGGGAAGGACGACTCGGTCTTGCCTTCCAGGAAGTGCAGCAGCCGGCGCGGCAGCCAGGCCAGGCTGCCCGGCGGCCCGCCGGCGGCGAAGCCGACGTGGCCGCCCTGCTCGGGGAATTCCAGCACCACCTCCGGCGCCGCCGAGCGCGGCAGGTGGCGCGCCGGCAGGAAGGGATCGTTCTGGGCGTTCAGCACCAGCGTGGGCACCGTGATGTCGTGCAGGATGTGCTTGGCGCTGGCGCGGTTCCAGTAATCGTCGGTGTCGCGATAGCCGTGCAGCGGCGCGGTCACGATGTTGTCGAAGGCGTAGAGATCGCGCGCATTGAGCAGCGCGTCGCGGTCGAACAGGCCGGGGAACTGGGTCAGTTTTTGCAGGCACTTGGGCCGCATGGTGCGCAGGAACACCCAGGTGTAGAGACGGTTGAAGCCGCTGGCCAGCGCGGCGCCGCCGCCGGCCAGGTCCAGCGGCGCGGAGACCGCGCAGGCGGCGTCGACGATCTCGGCCTGGTGCTGCGATTCGCCCAGCCAGCGCAGCAGCGCATTGGCGCCCAGCGATACGCCGCTGGCGTACAGATGGGTGGCGGCCAGGTCCTGCTGGCGTTGCTTGAGGCGGCGCAGGATCCAGTCCAGTTCGGCGGAATCGCCGGAATGATAGAAGCGCGGCGCCAGGTTGATCTCGCCCGAGCAGCCGCGGAAGTGCGGCACCGCGCCGTGCCAGCCGCGCCGCTGTACCTCGTCCATCAGGGCGCGGCAGTAGTGGCTGTCGGAAGAACCTTCCAGGCCATGGAACAGTACCAGCAGCGGCCGGCCTGGCTTGCCGTCCACGAAATCGATGTCGATGAAATCGCCGTCGGGCGCTTCCCAGCGTTCGCGCCGATAAGCCACCGGCGGCTTGGCGATGAAGGCCGATGGATAGATCGTCTGCAGGTGTCCGCCGGGAAGCCAGCGGGGCGGGATGTAAAGCATGATGCGGCCTTGCTGTTTGAGATGCTGCTGTAGGTCTGTCAGATGCCTTGACCGCTGCGCGCCGTTGCCTGCGACATCGGCTGCGCTCCGTCGGAGCGCAGCCGATAGTCAGTGCAGCATGGCGCCGCTGGAAATCGGCTCGGCCGGCGCCGCGCCCGGCGCCACCGAGGCGTGGTGCATCACCATGCGCCAGCCCAATGCGGTCTTCAGATAGACGTTGGTGGCGATCACATGCACATCCGGCTGCTGCTGGTCGCCGTGGTCGATTTCCTCGATCACGCTGTGCACCGCGGTCATCATGTTCTGCGTGGCGTGCAGCTGGCGCGGGCGGATGTGCAGGCCGCCGTTGCCCAGGATATCTTCCCATACCGAACGGATCTCCGCATGGCCGACCAGGCGTTGCGCGCCCGGGTGGATGCAGACGATGTCTTCGTCCTCGGCCCACAGGTCCATCAGGGCTTCCAGGTCGGCGCGGGCCAGCGCGTCGTAGTAGGCGGCTTCGATTTCGTCGGGGGAACCATGGATCAGTTTGGCGTGAGGCATGGGAATCTCCGGATCAGATGAAAAGCGGGCCAGTCGGCCCTCTTGGTTTTTTTAGTGGCCCTTGACCACGGTGCCCGGCTTGAGCTGGTACTGGGTACCGCAGTACGGGCATTTGGCCGCGCCGTGGTCGTCCAGTTCCAGGAACACCCGCGGGTGCGAACTCCAGCTGGTCATGTTGGGGTTGGGGCAGTGGGCCGGCAGGTCCTTGCCTTCGAGTTGGACGACTGCCTGGGATGCTTGAGCTTGGCTCATGTTGTTCTCCGTAGGTGATGCTGTTTGAGCGTTGAAACGTTGATGCGATAAGTCTTGCGGGTCTTCTGATTGGTGCTTACACCAGGGTGAGCCAGTGCTTGTATTGCGGCGCCTTGCCCGCGACCACGTCGAAGAACAGCGTCTGCAGCTTCTCGGTGATCGGACCGCGCGCGCCGCTGCCGATGATGCGGTGGTCCAACTCGCGGATCGGCGTGATCTCGGCGGCGGTGCCGGTGAAGAAGGCTTCGTCGGCGCAGTACATCTCGTCGCGCGTGATGCGTTTTTCGATGACCTCGATGCCGAGGTCGCGCGCCATGGTCAGCACGGCATCGCGGGTGATGCCGTCCAGGCAGGACGCCAGGTCGGGCGTATAGATCTTGCCGTTCCTGACGATGAAGACGTTCTCGCCCGAACCTTCCGACACGTAGCCGTCGGTGTCCAGCAGCAGGGCTTCGTCGTAGCCGTCGGCCAGTGCTTCCTGGTTGGCCAGGATGGAATTGATGTAGTAGCCGCAGGCCTTGGCGCGCACCAGCGCGACGTTGACGTGGTGGCGCGAGAAGGACGAGGTCTTCACGCGGATGCCCTTGGTGATGCCGTCCTCGCCCAGATAGGCGCCCCAAGGCCAGGCCGCCACGGCGACGTGGATCTTGTTGCCCTTGGCCGACACGCCCAGCTTTTCCGAGCCGATCCAGACCAGCGGGCGGATGTAGCAGGATTCCAGCTTGTTCTCGCGCACCACCTGACGCTGCGCTTCATAGATCGTGGCCTGGTCGAACGGCACTTCCATCTGGAAGATCTTGGCCGAGTTGAACAGGCGCTGGGTATGTTCCTTCAGGCGGAAGATCGCCGTGCCTTCCGGCGTCTTGTAGGCGCGCACGCCTTCGAACACGCCCATGCCGTAGTGCAGGGTGTGGGTGAGCACGTGGATGGTAGCGTCTCGCCAGTCGATCAGCTCGCCATCCTTCCAGATCTTGCCGTCGCGGTCTGCCATGGACATGGTGTATCTCCCCGGGGTATCGGATTGCGGAACAATAACTGCACCAAAGATCTCCATTTTAGCGGATTCAAGCGAGCAAAAACTTTCATCTGTAGAATGTTCGGCATGGGCAAAAATGCCGACAGGCAGGCGCCGTTCCTCTCCTCTGCGGAGCAGCCGAGCAGGACGCCACCCATCCATCAAGCGCAAAGCGGAATAACAATGCAGAAGGAGACTGGCGACGCCGGGTCACGGGACGGCATGACACCGTCCGAGGCGCGCCGCATCGAGAAAGAGGCCTTCCAGGAAGGCTGGCGCGCCAGCGCCTCGACCATTCCGGCGGTATTCGCCTGGGGCGTGGTGTCGGGCATGGCCATGGTCAAGTCGGGGATGAGCATCTTCCAGTCGCTGGGCATGAGCTTGCTGGTCTATGCGGGGTCGGCCCAGTTTGCCGTGTTGCCGCTCCTGGCGGTGGGCGCGCCGCTGCTGGTGGTGTTCTTCACCGCGATGATCGTCAACCTGCGCTTCGTCATCTTCTCCGCCGCCGTGGCGCCACATTTCGAGCACCTGCCGTGGTATCGCCGGGTCTGGTACGGCTTTTTCAACGGCGACATCTCCATGGCCTTCTTCCCGCAGCGCTTCCCGGCATCCACCTTCAGCCAGCCGGCCGGCAAGGTCGGCTATTTTGCGGCCATCTGCTATCCCGGCTGGACCGCCTGGCAACTGGGCGCGACCATCGGCATCCTGTTGGCCAGCCAGATCCCGGAAAGCTGGAACATCGGCTTCGCCGGCACGCTGGCGCTGATCGCCATCATGATTCCCATGACCAACAACCTGGCCGCGCTGGCCGGCGTGATCGTCTCGGGCACGGTGGCGGTGCTGACCCTGGGCCTGCCTTACCGCCTCGGCTTACTGGCGGCGATGGTCCTGGGCATGACCGCGGCGCTGGCGGTGGACAAGTTGTTGCCGGGCGAGGACAAGGAAGAAGGGGCCGCGGCGTGAGCGACTGGTACATATGGGCTGCGATCGCCCTGATGACGCTGTCCACCCTGATCACGCGCAGCGGCTTCTTTCTCTTCGGCCACGCGGTCAAGCTGCCGCCGCGCCTGAAGCACGCGTTGAGCTACGCCCCGGCGGCCGCCATGGCCGCCATCGTCGTCCCCGACCTGGTGGCGGCCGAAGGGGTGATCGACCTCAGTTTTGCCAATCCCAAGCTCCTGGCCGGCATCGGCGGCGCCATTTTCTTTGCTGCAACGCGGCATCTTCTGGGAACTATTGTGGCCGGAATGACACTCTTTACAGTGTTGAGATTGGTGCTTTGAGGCGGAACGGCAACTATTGCCGTTCCATCAATTAAAAACCTCGGTATCCGCTCCGCTTCCCACGCCCGCCGTGCCTCCGATTGCCGCCGCCGACCCCAAAAAGCCGTCAGGGAGAGGTCAGGCTGGAGTAAAATACGGCGTTTTTCGCCCCCTTCTCCGAATTCGCACCTATGAAATTCAACCGACTGAGCGACCTGATTTCTGCCAACCAATTGCAAGGAAAACGCGTCTTCATCCGTGCCGATCTGAACGTGCCGCAGGATGATGCCGGCAATATCACCGAAGATACGCGTATCCGCGCCTCGGTTCCGGCAATTCGCGACGCGCAGAAGGCCGGCGCCGCGGTGATGGTGACTTCCCACCTGGGTCGTCCGGTGGAAGGCGAGTTCAAGCCGGAAGATTCGCTGGCGCCGGTCGCCAAGCGCCTGTCCGAGCTGCTTGGTTTTGAGGTCAGGCTGGTGTCCAATTGGGTGGACGGCGTGGACGTGCAACCCGGTCAGGTGGTGCTGCTGGAAAATTGCCGCCTGAACAAGGGCGAAAAGAAGAATAGCGACGAGCTGGCGCAAAAGATCGCCAAGCTGTGCGACGTCTATGTGAACGATGCCTTCGGCACCGCGCACCGCGCCGAAGCCACCACCCACGGCGTGGCCAAGTTCGCGCCGGTGGCATGCGCCGGCCCGCTGCTGGCAGCCGAGCTGGATGCGCTGGGCCAGGCCCTGAACCAGCCGGCCCGTCCGCTGGTGGCCATCGTGGCCGGCTCCAAGGTCTCGACCAAGCTGACCATCCTCAAGACCCTGGCCGACAAGGTGGATAACCTCATCGTCGGCGGCGGCATCGCCAACACCTTCATGCTGGCCGCCGGCCTGAAGATCGGCAAGTCGCTGGCCGAGCCGGATCTGGTCGACGACGCCAAGGCCATCATCGATCTGATGGCCAAGCACGGCGCGTCGGTGCCGATTCCGACCGATGTGGTGGTGGGCAAGGAATTCTCGCCGACCGCCGCCGCAGTGGTGAAGAATGCGCAAGACGTGGCCGACGACGACATGATCTTCGACATCGGCCCGCAAACCGCCGCCCAACTGGCCGAGCAGCTGGATCGCGCCGGCACGATCGTGTGGAACGGCCCGGTGGGCGTGTTCGAATTCGACCAATTCGGCCGCGGCACCGAAACCCTGGCGCGCGCCATCGCCGCCTCCAAGGGCTTCTCGATCGCCGGCGGCGGCGACACCCTGGCCGCGATCGCCAAGTACAACATCGCCGACAAGGTCGGCTACATCTCGACCGGCGGCGGCGCCTTCCTGGAGTTCCTGGAAGGCAAGACCTTGCCGGCCGTCGAGATCCTGTTGCAACGCGCACAGTAATGCGCGGCAGGCGCCGCGGTCCGCCGCGGCGCGCATCAAGCATTTCAAGAATGGGCGCGCAGGAGACGCGCGTTCGGGGCGGGAAGCGTACCGCCTGATCGGCCTCGCATCGGGCCGGGCAGCGGGCTTCTTCATCTAAGAGGCTGTTGCGAAATTATTTTAAAAGTTGTTTTAACCGGGTCCAGCAAATCAAGGCGCAAGCCAATGACAGGAAGGCTTCGTGGATATGAGCATAGCGTTCGTAACGAATCTTCAGGCGCCGAAACGAGTGCAGCC
>WNDX01000165.1 GCA_009914615.1 Herbaspirillum frisingense | reverse complement strand
GCGCCTTCTATGCGATTCTTGTTCATCGGCTCGCGATTTACGCTCCACGCTTCCTTCCCACACTCGGTCACCCTCATGCAGTTGCGCTTCACTTCATTCACTGTGACCAGCTCATGGCGGGACTTGCACCCGCAGGAGTGCGCCCATGCTGGGCGCACAAAGAAAACGGCGACCCCAAGGATCGCCGTTTCCAAGTGAAGCCACGCAAGCATCAACCACCCAGGTAAGCCTCCACCACCTTGGGATTGCCCAGCAGGTTAGCGCCGGTATCCTGCAGCACGATCTTGCCGGTTTCCAGCACATAGCCATGCTGCGCAATGCGCAGCGCCTGGCGCACGTTCTGTTCGACCAGCAGCACGGTCATGCCGGTGCGGTTGATCTCCTGCACGATGCGGAAGATTTCCTGGATGATCAGCGGCGCCAGGCCCATCGACGGTTCGTCCAGCAGCAGCACCTTGGGTTTTGCCATCAGCGCGCGGCCGATGGCCAGCATCTGCTGTTCGCCCCCGGAGAGGTTACCGGCCAGGCCGGCGGCGCGGTTCTTCAGCACCGGGAACAGCGAATATACCCATTCCAGGTCGCGCGCGACGCCGTCCTTGTCGCGGCGGGTGTAGGCGCCCAGGGCCAGGTTTTCTTCCACCGTCAGCGTGGTCAGCGTGGCGCGGCCTTCGGCTACCTGCACCACGCCGGATTCGACGATGCGGTGCGGCGACATCTGCACCAGATCTTCGCCATTGAACAGCACGCGGCCGCGCTGGGCCTTCACCAGGCCGGAGATGGCCAGCAGCGAGGTGCTCTTGCCGGCGCCGTTGGCACCGACCAGGGCGGTGATCTCGCCTTCGTTCAGGGTCAGGCTGATGCCCTTGACCGCTTCGATGTGGCCATAGGCCACGGCCAGGTCTTCCACCTGCAGGATGGGTTTGTGGTTGCCGCTGGCGCTCATGCTTCTTCCTTGCCGAGGTAGGCCTCGATCACTTCCTGATTGTTCTTGATCTGGTCCGGCGTGCCTTCGGCGATGATCTTGCCGAAGTTGAGCACGGCGATGCGCTCGCACAGGCCCATCACGAAACGCATGTCGTGCTCGATCATGAAGATCGAGAAACCGCGCTGCTTGATGTTGACGATCTCGGCCATCAGCTCGGTCTTTTCCGACGGATTCATGCCGGCCACCGGCTCGTCCAGCAGTAACAGCTTGGGCTTGGTGGCCAGGGCGCGGGCGAATTCCAGCTTGCGCTGTTCGCCGTAGGAGAGGCTGTCGGCCAGCATGTGCGCCTTGTGATCCAGGCGTACCCACGACAGCAGTTCCAGTGCGCGCTCACACGCTTCCTGCTCGACCTTGCGGAAGCCGCCCAGGTTGAGCAGCATGCTGGCCACGCCGTAGTTCAGGTGGTCGTGCATGCCGACCACCACGTTTTCCAGCAGCGTCATTTCCTTGAACACGCGGATGTTCTGGAAGGTGCGTGCGATGCCGCGTTCGGTGATCTTGTGCGGCGCCACGGCGCCGATGTCTTCACCGTTGAAGCTGATGCTGCCGGAGGAGGCGCGCAGCAGGCCGGTGATGAGGTTGAAGACCGTGGTCTTGCCGGCGCCGTTGGGGCCGATCAGGCCGAAGATCTCGCCTTCGTTGACGTTGAAGTTCACCCCCTGCAACACCTGCAGGCCACCGAAATTCTTGCTGATCTGGTTGAGTTGTAAAAGCATCACTTCACCTTCTTGTCAGCGTTGCGGCCCAGGAAGGCGCGGATGCGGCGCGGATCCCAGATGCCCTTGGGCAGGTACAGCACCACCAGGATCAGGATCAGGCCGTTGATGGCCAGGCGGAAGTCCTTGAAGTGGCGCAGCACTTCGGGCAGCAGCGAGAGGATGGTCGAACCGATCATCGGGCCGATCAGGTTGCTGGTGCCGCCGAAGACCGCCATGGTCAGGATATCGACCGCGTTCTCGAAACCGTAGTTGTTGGGGCCGATGGTGAAGGTGAAGTGCGCGTTCAGGCCGCCGGCCACGCCGGCAATCGCTGCGCCGATGACGAAGGCCAGCAGCTTGTAGCCGGCCACGTTCACGCCCATCAGGCGCGCCGCCACTTCATCTTCCTTGATCGCTTCGAAGGCGCGGCCGGTCTTGGAGCGGCGCAGGCGCGCCAGGGCGTAGATGGTCACGCCCAGCAGCAGCACGATGTGCCACCACTCGGTGATGGGCGGCACGCCGTTCAGGCCCATGGGGCCGCCGGTGATCTCCAGGTTCAGCACGATCACCCGCACCACTTCGCCGAAGCCCAGCGTGGCCATCGCCAGATAGACCCCCGACAGCCGCAGCGTCGGGATGCCGATCACCAGCGCCACCAGCGAGGGCAGCACGCCGCCCGCGGCCAGCGCGATGGGGAAGGGCAGCTCGAACTGCATGGTCAGCAGTGAGGCGGTATAGGCGCCGATGCCCATGAAGGCGGCGTTGGCCAGCGACAGCAGGCCGCACGACAGCGTCACGTAGATCGACAGGGCCAGCATGGCGTTGACGCCGATGCTGAAAATGACTGTGTTGTAGGTGGCCCAGAAGCCATCCCACCATTCCATAAAGCTCATGGTCTTATGCCTTTCTTTCCAGCACTTTGCCAAACATGCCGGACGGCTTGACCAGCAGGATCAGGAACAGGAGGCCGAAGGCCACCGCGTCGCGGAAGTCGCTTGAGATGTAGGCCACCGTCAGCACCTCGGCGAAACCGAGGAACAGGCCGCCGATCATCGCGCCGCGGATGTCGCCCATGCCGCCCAGGATGATCACGGCGATGCCCTTGTGCAGCATGGGTTGGCCCATGAACGGCGAGATCGCGTTGAAGGATACGCCCACCAGCACGCCGGCGGCGGCGCCCAGGGCCGCAGCCGCGAACGAGGTCAGCAGGAACAGGCCTTCGACGTTGATGCCCAGCAGATAGGCGGCTTTGGGAGATTCGGCGATGGCCCGCAGCGCACGACCCAACTGGGTCTTGCGCATCACGCCCAGGAGCACCACCATCAGCACGAAGGCGATCACGATGATCGCCACCTGCACCGCGGTGATGTGCAGGTTGCCCAGGCTGACGCTTTCCTCGGGAATGGTGCCGAGCGGGAAGCGCTTGTTTTCGGCGCCGAAGATGCCCTGCGAAATATTGGTGATCATGATCGCCACGCCGATGGTCGCGATCATGGGAATCAGGTGGGGCGCATTGCGCCGGCGCAAGGGCTTGAGCACCAGCACGTCCACGATCAGACCGATCAGGCCGGTGACCACCATGGCCAGGATCAGCGCCAGCCACAAGGGCAGCGCCATCTGCTCGACCAGCAGCAGGGCGGCATAGCTGCCCAGCATGAAGATCGCGCCATGCGAAAGATTGATCACGCCCAGCACGCCGAAGACCAGCGTGAAGCCGAGCGCGAAGAGCGCATACACGCTGCCCAGCGAAAGGGCATTGATGAGCTGTTGTTCTAACATTGGAGCCTGCGATAGGTGATGGGAGGTCTTCCCGCGCCTTGCCTGTCTCGTCGAGGCGGTGGCGATGTATCCCTCGTTACATCGGAAGTGGCCTTGTCCCGGCCTGTTCTGGTTCCCGATCCGTATAGCCGGTTGCGCGCGCCCGCTGCGTAGGCGCATGAAGCGCAGCGCCGGAATGGCTGGCGCCGTGCTTCATGCGGGACTGCAGGAGAGTTTCGCTGCGCTTGCCGAATTGCTTCGGCGGATTGCCTTACTTCAGCAGGACGAACTTGCCGCCCTTGGCGATGTTGACGATCGCTTCCTGGTCGGCGTCGAAGCCGACTTGCTTGCCGGCCACCGCAGGAGCGGCGCGGAAGGCGAACTTGCCGGTCGCGCCGTCGATCTTCACCGCCGGCAGGGCCTTGCGCAGGGCGTCGCGGTCGTTGGCCAGGTTGCCCGACAGCTTCACGTTCTTCAGCGCTTCGGCCACGATGTACAGGGCGTCATACGCTTGCGCCGCGAACTGGTCGGGCTCGCCGCCGAACTTGGCCTTGTAGGCCGCGATGAAGGCCTTGTTGGCCGGGGTCTGGTTTTCGGCCGACCACGGGCTGCCCATCAGGGTGTTGTCGCCGGCGTCCTTGGCGATCTCGAACAGCTTCGGCGAGTTCAGGCCGTTGCCGCCGATGAAGGGCTGCTTCATGCCCAGCGCGCGGGTCTGCAGGATGATGTTGGCGGCTTCTTCGGCCAGGCAGGAGCAGACGATGGCGTCCGGATTGCCGGCCTTGATCTTGGTCAGTTGGGCCTTGAAGTCCACGTCGCCCTTGGCATAGGCCTCGGTGGTGGTGGTCGGGATCTTCTGCTGTTCCAGCGTGGCCTTGAAGACGTCGTAGCCGGACTTGGTGAAGGCGTCATCGTTACCGTAGATCACGGCGACCTTCTTGATGCCGAAGTGCTTCACGGCGGCCTTGACGGTGACCGGCAGCACGTCGGCTTCCATCACGGAGTTACGGAAGGTGAAGGGGCCCATCGCGGTGATGCCGTCAGCGGTGTTGCTGGTGCCGAAGGCCACGACCTTGGCGGCGTTGGCGATCGGGTCGGCGGCGAAGGCCGAGTTGGACAGGGTGGGGCCGAACACCGCCAGCACTTTGTCCTGGAAAATCAATTTCTTGAAGACGTTGATGGCTTCTTCTTTCTTGCCTTGTTCGTCTTCGATCACCAGGGCCAGCTTGCTGCCGTTGACGCCGCCCTTGGCATTGACTTCTTCGGCGGCCAGGGTGAAACCGTTCTTGATGGCCACGCCGTACTTGGCGGCCGGACCGGTCAGCGCTTCGGCGACGCCCAGCTTGATGTCGGCAGCCAGCGCGCCGGTGGACAGGGTTGCGCCCAGCAGCAGCGCGGGTATGGTCTTGAGCATGGTATTGAATTGCATCGAGTTCTCTCCTCAGTTTAGATATTGTAGAAACCGACCATGATCCCCGTGCAGCCCGGCGCGGGTTCTCGCAGTGATTCCTTCATCGAGGATGATGCAAAAGGCGCCCGGGATAACGGGACTTGTGCTCCATCCTCTGAAGACCCTTGTGTGGTCTCTTTCGATACAGCCGGCACAGCATACCTCAAAAATACATTGCGCCAGCTTTTACAACCCGCCGCGACGCGTCCGGGTAGGGCGCGCCGCGGCGGCATGCGAATCCGTCCGGTGGCGGACGGCGGGGTGGTGCTTACTTCAATTCGTTGCGGATGTGGGCAATGGCCGCACGCACCTGGTTGGGCGCGGTGCCGCCGATGTGGTCGCGCGCGGCGACCGAGCCTTCCAGTGTCAGTACGTCAAACACGTCTGCGCCGATCAGCGACGAGAACGCGCGCAATTCGTCCAGCGACAGGTCGGCCAGGTCGCAGCCCTTGTCCACGCAGGTACGTACCGCATGCGCGACGGCTTCGTGGGCGTCGCGGAAGGGCAGGCCCTTCTTGACCAGATAGTCGGCCAGGTCGGTGGCGGTGGCGTAGCCTTGCAGCGCGGCGGCGCGCATGGCGTCAGGCTTGACGCTGATGCCGCGCGCCATGTCGGCGAAGATGCGCAGGGTATCGGTGAGCGTATCGACGGTGTCGAACAGCGGTTCCTTGTCTTCCTGGTTGTCTTTGTTGTAGGCCAGTGGCTGGCCCTTCATCAGGGTCAGCAGCGAAATCAGGTGGCCGTTGACGCGGCCGGTCTTGCCGCGCGCCAGCTCGGGCACGTCCGGGTTCTTCTTCTGCGGCATGATCGAGGAGCCGGTGCAGAAGCGGTCGGCAATGTCGATGAAGCCCACGCGCGGGCTCATCGAGATCACCAGTTCTTCGGACATGCGCGAGATGTGGGTCATCACCAGCGCCGCGGCGGCGCAGAATTCGATGGCGAAGTCGCGATCCGAGACGGCGTCCAGCGAGTTGCGGCAGACGTCGTCGAAGCCCAGGGTCTTGGCCACACGCAGGCGGTCGATCGGGAAAGTGGTGCCGGCCAGCGCGGCGGCGCCCAGCGGCAAGCGGTTGATGCGCTTGCGGGCGTCGGCCATGCGTTCGGCGTCGCGGCCGAACATCTCGACATAGGCCAGCACATGGTGGCCGAAGGTGATCGGTTGCGCCACTTGCATGTGGGTGAAGCCGGGCAGGATGGTGTCGCTGTGCTGTTCGGCCAGATCCAGCAGCGCAATGCGCAGCTCGCGCAGCAGGCCGAGGATGTCGTCCACCGCGCCGCGCATGTAGAGGCGGATGTCGGTGGCGACCTGGTCGTTGCGCGAGCGGCCGGTGTGCAGGCGCTTGCCGGCGTCGCCAACCAGTTCGGTCAGACGTTTTTCGATGTTGAGGTGGACGTCTTCCAGATCCAGCAGCCATTCGAATTGGCCGGCCTCGATTTCGCCCTTGATCTGGGCCATGCCGCGCTGGATCTCGGCGTAGTCGGCGGCGCTGATGATGCCCTGGTGGGCCAGCATCTCGGCGTGGGCGAGCGAGCCCTGGATATCGACCTGGGCCAGGCGGTTGTCAAAGAATACCGATGCGGTGTAGCGCTTGACGAGATCGGAAACGGGTTCAGAAAAGCGAGCCGACCAGGCTTCGCTCTTTTTCGAAAATTGGTCTGTCATATAGGGAATTCCGGAGAATGGGCGATTATAGCAAGCGCAGCAGCGCCAAGCCACGGCATTGCAGCCGGAAATGCTGCGGGGCGCGGTTTTTTCGCATTTGCGGCGGGTCGCGGCGCACGCATTTCTTCCGTCTTCTCAGCACGTGAATTTGGGCATGGAAGAGCTGAGTTTTCATGATGTTTCCGTATGGCACTTTTCGTGCTTGTTGTTTCTGCGCAGTCCTCTTCTCAAAGCGAAAAAAGCTTGCCCGATTGGCAAATCAAGCCGCTATACTCAAAATGCGATGACTGACTTGGTAATGGCAAGTTAACCAAAGAAGTTAAGAGTTGCCGCAAGGCGCCGTCGGTACGAAAATCACGCGAGCCGCATGCTGTCGTGTGGCCTTGCGGGCAGCTCTGTAAAACGCTGAATCGGAAAGATGTTCGGGGGTCGTCTTACAGGAGAGAAGCATGAATTTGGAAGCACTGTTTCAGCAGCAAACCGCATTGCCGAGCATTCCCAAGGTGGTGCAGGAAGTCATCGAAAGCTTCAACAACGAATCCGTCTCCATCGAGGAGATCGGCAAGAAACTGGCCGCAGATCAGGTGCTGAGCGCGAAGATCCTGCGTCTGGCCAATTCTTCGTATTATCACGTTTCGCGCACCATCGGCACGGTGGAAGACGCGGTGCTGATGCTGGGTTTCATGACCGTGCGCACGCTGGTGGTCAGCACCGGCATGGCGGGCAGCTTCAAGAAGCTGCCGGGCGTGGATCTCAAGCTGTTCTGGCGCTATAGCCTGGACACCGCCGTCGTGGCCAAGTGGCTGGCCAAACGCGTCAAGATCAATTCCGATTTCGCCTTCACCGTGGGCCTGATGCACGCCATCGGCCAACTGGTGATGCATGCCGGCATGCCCGAGCAGGCGCTGCAGGTGGACAAGGTCGCCGGTCCCCTAGATGCCCGCCGCCTGGACGTGGAGCGCAAGTCCTTCGGTTACGACTTCTCGGACGTCGGCGCCGAGCTGGCCAAGCGCTGGCGCTTCCCGGACGAGTTCTCGCAGGTGATCAAGGCTTTCCCGCAGCCGCTGGAAGGCAAGTTCGACCAGTTCGCCGCCATCGTGCACCTGGCCGCCTGGCGCGCCCGGGCGGAAGAGAACAAGTATTCCGCCGACGAACTGGAATCGACCTTCCCGAGCGATGTCGCCCAGAAGCTGGGACTGACGCTGGAAGTCTTCACGGAGGAATTGCCGCCGCTGCCGGAGCTGAGCGAGGGCATGCAGGAGTTGATTAACTGAGGATCAACTGAGGATCAACCAGGATCCATGCAAGCAGGCCGGCCTCCGCCAACACGGAGGTCGGCAATAAAAAATGCCGGCGCACGCGAGTGGCCGGCATTTTTTTCGGGCGTCCGAAGCGATCAGTAATTCAGCTTGGCGTCCAGGAAGTTCAGCATCGAGCGATAGGCCATGCTGCGTGCATCGGGATTGGCGCCGCTGGTCACGCCTTCGCCGGGCTTGCCGACGCCGGCGATGTCCATGCGCACGTGCACCGGCAGGCCGGGCGCGTCGAAGTCATGGTAGGTGTCCGGATACAGGCGCAGCGCGATTTCGGTGTCGCTGCCTTGCATCTTCTTCTCGATCGCCTCGCACGCCTGCGGCGGCGTCCAGTCGTCGTTTTCGCCCATCAGGATCAGCAGCGGCGCGGCCGGCTTGAACGGCTCGCCGGGCTTGGCGTAGGGGCGGCAATCTGGATAGAAGGCCACGGCCGCGCGCGGCTGGATCTTGCGCACGGCAACGTCGGTATCGGCCAGGTTGAGCGAGGCCAGGATGGTGGAGGCGCCGTGCGACCAGCCCAGCAGGGCGATGCGCGTCATGTCCACGTCGGGTTGGGTGGAGACCCAGTGCAGCGCGGCCTGCACGTCATGGCGGCGGTTCATGGCGCTGGCTTCGCGCTGGGCGGGCGTGTCCTGGCAGGTCGAGCGGCGACCGCGCGGGGTGAAGCTGTCCGGGAACAGCACGTTGTAGCCGGCGTCGGTCAGCACGCGTGCCATCGCCAGGTGGCGCGGCGTGAACTCGCCCTTGCCGTCGCGCACCATGCTGTAGAGGCCGCCGCAGCCGTGCATGGCGATCACGGTCGGAAACTTGCCCTTTTTATCGGTGCCCAGCGATTTGCGCGACTTGATCCACACGCCATACAGGGAGGTGGCCTTGCCGCCCTTGCCGTCAACGCTGGTCAGCGCGACGCGCTGGGCTTGCAGCGGCGGAGGCGGCGCGGAAGTGGCTGCCGCATGGGCGAGCGCGGATGCGGCGAGAAAAAAGGCGCCGACGCAAAACGAAACGAGAGGTTTTCCCCAGATACGCATGTTGTGTGATTCCCCGTGTCGATGCCGTGCCGTCGTTCTCGACTTGTCTCATGCGCCGGGAATGTGATTTTCGATAAAAATCAACGCCGGCTGCGACGACTACGGTTCAAGCTTGATGAAATTCTATTTTACAAAACGGATGACCGAATTGCTGGTGCAGCGTTTTTTTGCTCTGCAAAAAAGCTGATCCAGCGCAGGAAATGCATCAGGTTGTCCGGTGCCCGCAACACAGTTGCCCAGCAGACAAATGCCATCCCGACCACAGGTTAACGGCATGGAAACACGGATCTTGAGACGCTCCGTTCCATCTTTTTGCGACAGCCGGGCAATTCCCGCGCGCATCGGGATAGGGGCGGCCAGAACCTGGCCGATCCCCTCCCACACCACCCGGCGTGCGGGTCCGCACCGGGCGGTTCGAGTCGTTGAGGTCAACAGAGCCGAGGTACCCCAAGCCGGTCGAAGTAGGC
>WNDX01000164.1 GCA_009914615.1 Herbaspirillum frisingense | reverse complement strand
GCTACGCTGGTTTGCGACGCGCTGCGCATGGCGCTGTTTGCTCGCAATCGGCCTCGGGGAGTGATCGTGCATACTGACCGTGGTAGCCAATACTGCTCGCGCGAGCACCGCGCCCTGTTGGAGCAATACGCTTTGATCGCCAGCATGAGTGCCAGAGGCAACTGCTACGACAACGCAGCAATGGAGAGTTGGAACCACAGTCTGAAGGTCGAGGCCATCCATGGTGAACACCTCGCCACACGGGAGCAGGCCAAGGCTCATGTGTTTGACTACATTGAGGTTGACTACAATCGGATCCGGCTGCACTCGACCCTGGGCTACCTCAGCCCAGAGCAGTACGAGCTGGCCAATGTCGCTTAGATAGGTGTCCGTAAATCAGGGGCAAGATCAGGCTTTCGATTTCCTGAACAAGGAACATACAGTCGCCAAGCCTGGCTTCAACCGCTGGCTGGTACCCCCAGCAGCGCTCGCAATTCACCTGTGCATCGGCATGGCCTATGGCTTTTCCGTGTTCTGGCTGCCGCTGTCCAAGGCGCTGGGCGTGACCGCGCCCATCGCCTGCGGCGCCGACGTCGGCTTCTTCGCACAGATCTTCTCGTCCACCTGTGACTGGAAGATCTCGATGCTGGGCTGGATGTACACCATGTTCTTCGTCCTCCTGGGCATTTCCGCCGCGATCTGGGGCGGCTGGCTGGAACACGCCGGTCCCCGCAAGGCCGGCGTCGTGGCGGCCGTGTGCTGGTGCGGCGGCCTGCTGATCTCCGCGCTGGGCGTCAAGACCCACCAGCTGTGGCTGATGTGGATCGGCTCCGGCGTGATCGGGGGCGTCGGCCTGGGCCTGGGCTATATCTCGCCGGTCTCGACCCTGATCAAGTGGTTCCCGGACCGCCGCGGCATGGCGACCGGCATGGCCATCATGGGCTTCGGCGGCGGCGCGCTGGTCGGCACCCCGCTGGCCGACGCGCTGATGAAGAAGTTTGCCACCCCGACCTCGGTGGGCGTGTGGGGAACCTTCGTGGTCATGGCCATCATCTATTTCGTGTTCATGATGGCCGGTGCCTTCGGCTACCGCGTCCCGCCTTCGGGCTGGAAGCCGGCCGGCTGGACCCCGCCTGTCCCCGCCAGCAACAGCGGCACCATGATCACCCAGAACCACGTGCACGTCTCCAAGGTCTGGGGCATTCCCCAGTTCTGGCTGGTGTGGCTGGTGCTGTGCCTGAACGTGTCGGCCGGCATCGGTGTGATCGGCATCGCTTCGCCGATGCTGCAAGAAGTGTTCGGCGGCCATCTGTTGGGCGTGAACGTCGGCTTCAATGACCTGTCGGTCGAACAGAAGGCCGCCATCGCGGCGCTGGCGGCGGGCTTCACCGGGCTGATCAGCCTGTTCAACATCGGCGGCCGTTTCGCCTGGGCGTCGTGCTCCGACTTCTTCGGCCGCAAGATGACCTACGCGATCTTCTTCGTGCTGGGCTTCGTGCTGTACGTCAGCCTGCCGTGGTCGGCCAAGTCCGGCAGCGTGGCGCTGTTCGTGGGCGCGGTCTGCATCATCCTGTCGATGTACGGCGGCGGCTTTGCCACCGTCCCGGCTTACCTGGCCGACCTGTTCGGCACCCAGATGGTGGGCGCCATCCACGGCCGCCTGCTGACCGCGTGGGCGACCGCCGGCATCCTGGGCCCGGTGGTGGTGAACTACATGCGCGAGTACCAACTGTCGCTGGGCATGCCCAAGGACCAGGTCTACAACACCACGATGTACATCCTGGCCGGCATGCTGGTGCTGGGCCTGATCTGCAACCTGCTGATCCGTCCGGTCGCCGCCAAGCACTTCATGACGCCGGAAGAACTGGCCCGCGAAAAGCAGCTGGCGCACGAAAAGTCGGCCGCCGAAGCGGCTGCCACCGCCTCCTCGGACGACATGTCCAAGATCAGCAGCGGCGGTAACCCGGCGATCATCGGCCTGGCCTGGGCCGCAGTGGGTATCCCGCTGGTGTGGGGCATCACCCTGGTGCTGCAAAAGTCGGCCGTGCTGTTCCGTTGATCGGCCACTGAAGCAATACCACTGGCAATACCGGCTGGCGTCCCGACAAGGGCGCCGGCCCGCGGCGAAAGCCGCTGACACAACCCGCAAGGGGAAGCCATCCGCAGGCGGGTTGTGTCAGCGACTATCAAAAAAACAGGAGCAGGGCCCAGCCACCCGGTAGGGGCGGCCCGCCTCCGCAGTGTTCTGTACCAACCCGCAAAGGCAGGGAGAACATGCAACAACGGAGACCAGTTGTATTCACGCGCACGGCCATCGACGATGGCCACGGGGCTACGCCTTTGTCCGCGCATTCCCTTCTCACGCAGTGCGCGCATGCCTTGCCGGTCGCCCGGCGGGCGGCGCCGGCATTCCTTTCCGTTTTTCACCTGATGTGTTTCGAGCAGGCCGCGCCGCCCTAAGGCACGGTCCAATCCCGGTTTCATTCGTCATTCGCGCGGCCGGCACAAGATCCCAGAGGGACGACGGACGCACCATCGCAAGGCAGGAGGCATCCAATGAACAGGCAACAAGGTTTCGACGTGGCGGCGGTGCGCGGCATCATCGCCGAACGCAAGGAGATGGCGGGCGCCATGCTGCCCATCTTGCACGGCATCCAGGAAAAGATCGGCTATATCCCCGCGGATGTGGTGCCGATGATCGCCGGCGAGCTCAACGTCTCGCGCGCCGAAGTGCACGGCGTGATTTCCTTCTATCACTTCTTCCGCCAGCAGCCGCCCGGCAAGCACGTGGTGCAGGTATGCCGCGCCGAGGCCTGCCAGGCGCGCGGCGCCGATGCGCTGGCCGAGCATGCGCAGAACGTGCTGGGCTGCGGCTTCCATGAAACCAGCGCGGACGGCCAGTTCACGCTGGAACCGGTGTATTGCCTGGGCCAGTGCGCCTGCGGCCCCAACATCGTGATCGACGAGGAGCTGCACGCCCGCGTCGGCGCCGACAAATTCCAGCGCCTGGTGCAGGCGAAGCGGGAGGCATGATGAACGCGATCAGCAACGATACCGTCACCGTCTATGTACCGCGCGACTCCACCGCGCTGGCCCTGGGCGCCAATGATGTCGCCGCCGCCATCGCCACCGAGGCGGACCAGCGCGGCCTGAAGATCCGGCTGGTGCGCAACGGCTCGCGCGGCATGTTCTGGCTGGAAACGCTGGTGGAAGTCGCCACCGATGCCGGCCGCGTGGCCTATGGCCCGGTCGAGATGAGCGACGTGCCGGGCCTGTTCGACGCCGGCTTCCTGGCCGGCGGCGCGCATGTCCTGCACCGGGGCCTGACCGACGAGATTGCTTACCTGAAGCAGCAGGAGCGTCTGACCTTCGCCCGCGTCGGCATCACCGATCCGCTGTCGCTGGACGATTACCTGGCCTACGAAGGCTATGTCGGCCTGAAGAATGCGCTGGCCATGACGCCCGAAGGCGTGGTGCAGCAGGTGCTGGATTCCGGCCTGCGCGGGCGCGGCGGGGCGGCCTTCCCGACCGGCATCAAATGGAAGACCGTGGCCGGCGCCCAGGCCGCGCAGAAGTACGTGGTGTGCAATGCCGACGAGGGCGACTCCGGCACCTTCTCCGACCGCATGGTGATGGAAGACGATCCCTTCATGCTGATCGAAGGCATGACCATCGCCGCCATCGCGGTCGGCGCCACCGAGGGTTATATCTACGTGCGCTCGGAATACCCGCATGCCATCGCCACGCTGGGCGAGGCCATCGCCATCGCCACGGAGAAGGGCTATCTCGGCGACAACATCCTGGGCTCGGGCAAGGCCTTCCGCCTGGAGGTGCGCAAGGGCGCCGGCGCCTACATCTGCGGCGAAGAGACGGCCATGCTGGAAAGCCTGGAAGGCAAGCGCGGCGTGGTGCGCGCCAAGCCGCCGCTGCCGGCGCTGGAGGGCCTGTTCGGCAAGCCCACCGTGATCAACAACCTGATCTCGCTGGCCTCGGTGCCCATCATCCTGGCGCGCGGCGCGGAGTTCTACAAGAACTACGGCGTGGGCCGCTCGGCCGGCACCTTGCCGTTCCAGCTGGCCGGCAACATCAAGCACGGCGGCCTGGTGGAAAAGGCTTTCGGTCTGACGCTGCGCCAGTTGCTGGAAGACTTCGGCGGCGGCAGCGAGAGCGGCCGGCCGATCCGCGCGGTGCAGATGGGCGGCCCGCTGGGCGCCTACCTGCCGCAGCAGCAGTTCGACTCGCCGCTGGACTACGAAGCCTTCGCCGCCATCGGCGCCATGATCGGCCACGGCGGACTGGTGGCCTTCGACGACACGGTGGACATGGCCCGGCAGGCGCGCTACGCGATGGAGTTCTGCGCGATCGAATCCTGCGGCAAGTGCACGCCGTGCCGCATCGGTTCCACCCGCGGGGTGGAGGTGATCGACCAGATCATCGCCAACCAGCAGCGACCGCAGCAGGTGCACCTGCTGCGCAGCCTGTGCGACACCATGCTCAACGGCTCGCTGTGCGCCATGGGCGGCATGACGCCGTTCCCGGTGCTGTCGGCGCTCAATCATTTCCCCGAAGACTTCGGCGCGCCCAGCGAACAGGCAGCCTGAACCCGGCCCGACCCATCTATCGAATTGCGGAGGTTTGCATCATGAATCAGCTCAATGAAACGGATTACGGCACGCCGGCGCGTGTCTCGGAACAGGAAGTCACGCTGGAGATCGACGGCGTCACGGTCACCGTGCCGGCCGGCACCTCGGTCATGCGCGCCTCGGTCGAGGCCGGCGTCAACGTGCCCAAGCTGTGCGCCACCGACAGCCTGGAACCCTTCGGCTCCTGCCGTCTGTGCCTGGTGGAGATCGAAAAGGATGGCCGCAAGATGAAGGGCTATCCGGCTTCCTGCACCACGCCCTGCGAACCGGGCATGAAGGTGCAGACCCAGACCCCCAAGCTGGCCGAGATCCGGCGCGGCGTGATGGAGCTCTACATCTCCGACCACCCGCTGGACTGCCTGACCTGCCCGACCAACGGCAACTGCGAACTGCAGGACATGGCCGGCGCCGTCGGCCTGCGCGAAGTGCGCTACGGCTACGAGGGCGAGAACCACCTGGCGCTGAAGAAGGACGAATCCAATCCATACTTCACCTACGATCCCTCCAAGTGCATCGTCTGCAATCGTTGTGTGCGCGCCTGCGAAGAAACCCAGGGCACGTTCGCGCTGACCATCAACGGCCGCGGCTTCGAGTCGTGCGTGTCGGCCGGGCAGATGGACAGCTTCATGGAATCCGAGTGCGTCTCCTGCGGCGCCTGCGTGGAAGCCTGCCCGACCGCGACGCTGACCGAAAAGAGCGTGATCATGATGGGCCAGGCCGGGCACAGCACGGTCACCACTTGCGCTTATTGCGGCGTGGGTTGCTCGTTCAAGGCCGAGATGAAGGGCAATGAAGTGGTGCGCATGGTGCCGTACAAGGACGGCAAGGCCAACCACGGTCACTCCTGCGTCAAGGGCCGCTTCGCCTGGGGCTATGCGACGCACAAGGATCGCATCCTCAATCCGATGATCCGCAAGAGCATCAGCGATCCGTGGCAGGAAGTGTCGTGGGAAGAAGCGCTGTCCTACGCCGCCAGCGAGTTCCGCCGCATCCAGGCCAAGCACGGCAAGGATTCCATCGGCGGCATCACCTCTTCGCGCTGCACCAACGAAGAGACCTATCTGGTGCAGAAGCTGGTGCGCGCCGCCTTCGGCAACAACAACGTCGATACCTGCGCCCGCGTCTGCCACTCGCCGACCGGTTACGGCCTGAAGCAGACCCTGGGCGAATCGGCCGGCACCCAGACCTTCGATTCGGTGATGAAGTCGGACGTGATCATGATCATGGGCGCCAATCCCGCCTCCGGCCACCCGGTGTTCGCCTCGCAGATCAAGCGCCGCGTGCGCCAGGGCGCCAAGCTGATCGTCATCGATCCGCGCACCACCGAAATGGTGAAGTCGCCGCACGTGCAGGCCGACTACCACCTGAAACTGCGTCCCGGCACCAACACCGCCATCATCACGGCGCTGGCTCACGCCATCCTGTCCGAGGGCTTGCAGAAGGAGGACTACATCCAGGAGCGCTGCGACGTGCAGTCGTACAACGACTGGAAGGAATTCGTGCTGCGCCCGGACAACTCGCCCGAAGCCATGGCCGCCATCACCGGCGTGCCGGCCGAGGCCATCCGCGGCGCCGCGCGCCTGTTCGCCACCGGCGGCAATGCGGCGATCTACTATGGCCTGGGCGTGACCGAGCATGCGCAGGGTTCGACCACCGTGATCGGCATCGCCAACCTCGCCATGTGCACCGGCAACGTCGGCCGCGAAGGCGTGGGCGTCAATCCGCTGCGCGGCCAGAACAACGTGCAGGGTTCGTGCGACATGGGTTCCTTCCCGCACGAACTGCCGGGCTACCGCCACATCTCGGATTCCACGGTGCGCGGCCAGTTCGAGCAGGCCTGGGGCGTGACGCTCAATCCGGAGCCGGGTCTGCGCATTCCCAACATGTTCGACGCCGCGTTGGACGGCAGCTTCAAGGGCCTGTACTGCGAAGGCGAGGACATCGTGCAGTCCGACCCCAACACCCAGCACGTGGCCGCCGCGCTGCAGTCGATGGAATGCATCGTGGTGCAGGACTTGTTCCTGAACGAAACCGCCAAGTACGCCCACGTATTCCTGCCGGGCTCGTCCTTCCTGGAAAAGGATGGCACCTTCACCAACGCCGAGCGCCGCATCTCGCGCGTGCGCAAGGTGATGCCGCCCAAGGCCGGCAAGTCCGACTGGGAAGTCACGGTGGCCCTGGCCGAAGCGCTCGGCTACCCGATGCCGTACAATCACCCTTCTGAAATCATGGATGAAATCGCCGCGCTGACGCCGAGTTTCCACGGGGTCAGCTACGCCAAGCTGGACAAGTTGGGCAGCATCCAGTGGCCGTGCAACGACGCGGCGCCGGAAGGCACGCCCATCATGCACATCGGCAGTTTCATCCGCGGCAAGGGCAAGTTCCTCAACACGCAGTATTTCGCCACCGACGAGAAGGTGACGCAGCGTTACCCGCTGATCCTGACCACCGGCCGCATCCTGTCGCAGTACAACGTCGGCGCCCAGACGCGCCGTACCGAGAACTCGCAGTGGCATAGCGAAGACGTGCTGGAAATCCACCCGCACGATGCCGAGGATCGCGGCATCCGCGAAGGCGACTGGGTTGGCATCGAATCGCGCGCCGGCCAGACCGTGTTGCGCGCGACCGTGACCGAGAAGGTGCAGCCGGGCGTGGTGTACACCACCTTCCACTTCCCGGAATCGGGCGCCAACGTGATCACCACCGACAACTCGGACTGGGCCACCAACTGCCCCGAGTACAAGGTGACGGCGGTGCAGGTGCTGCCGGTGACGCAGCCGTCCGAATGGCAGCAGCATTACCAGCGCTTCAACCGCGAACAGTTGGATCTGCTGAAGGGCGAGAAGGCGGCGGAGCCGCTGGTGACGAAGTGATACGGGCAGGGTAACGCTGTCTGGCCCCGCTGCCGCCAACATCTCATCCGTCATCCCGGCGCAGACGAGGATCCAGCGGCGTTGAATGGCCGTCGAGGCAGGGCAAGCGTCACCGGGTTGCGACCTGCGCCGGAACGACGGGGATGTGCGAAGCGTCCTTGATTTCTCCAAGTCACAGCCGCAGGCAACGCGGGGACTACACGTAAATTGAACTGAATCGCAGGAAAGCATGAACGCAGGCATCCCCCCATCTCCCAACGTCGATGAAGCCACCGTCGACTACGCTACCTCCGCCCGTATACGGGTGGATCGCTGGCGCGACGGCCAGCGCGAGACGGTGGACGACGTCGTCGCTGAGGAAGTCCCCATCGCGCTGGAATACAACGGCATCTCGCACGCCGTCATGATGGCCACGCCGGCCGACCTGGAAGACTTCGCGCTCGGCTTCTCGCTGACCGAAGGCATCCTGGCCGACCCCGGCGAGCTCTATGAATGCGAGATCGTCCCCGGCTGCGAAGGCGTGCAGGTGCAGATGCGCATCGCCACCGAACGCTTCGTGGCCCTGAAGGAAAAGCGCCGCAACCTGACCGGCCGCACCGGCTGCGGCCTGTGCGGCGCCGAAACGCTGGAGCAGGCGGTGCGCCATCCCGCCGCGGTGGCCTCCGGCGGCGCCGGTTTCACAATAGACCAGATCCACGCCGCGCTGGAAGACATGCAGGGCGGCCAGCAACTGCAGCAACTCACCGGCGCCACCCACGCCGCCGCCTGGCTGGGCGCGGACGGCAAGATCGCCCTGGTGCGCGAAGACGTCGGCCGCCACAATGCGCTGGACAAACTGATCGGCGCCCTGGCCGAAGACGGCGCCGACTTCTCGCAAGGCGCGGCCATCATCACCAGCCGCGCCAGCTATGAGATGGTGCAGAAAGCCGCCACGGTAGGCATCGGCTTCATCGCCGCCATCTCGGCCCCGACCGCGCTGGCCATCCGTCTGGCCGAGGAAACCGACGTCACGTTGCTGGGTTTCGTACGCAAGCAGGGACATGTGGTCTATGCACGGCCGCACCGGCTGCGCTGAAGCTGGCCGCGGCGGATCAACGATCAATCAAGAACACCGGAGGAGACCCCATGAACACCGAACACCTGATCAAGATGGCCAACCAGATCGGTTCCTTTTTCTCGACCATGCCCGACCGCGAACAGGCGGTGACCGACCTGGCCTCGCACCTCAAGCGCTTCTGGGAACCGCGCATGCGCAAGGCTTTCCTGGCGCATATCGAGCAGACCCAGGGCGAGGGCGTCGATCCTATCGTGCTGGAAGCGGTGCACAAGCATCTGCAGCAACTGGCCGCATAAGCGCATCCGCGCATCCGCATTGCATGCATAAGGCCTGATGATCAGGCCCCTTTTTTCATCCCGTGATTCTCTTCACCCGGCCGGCGGCATCGGCGGTTCGCAACCGTCGCGTTCGATGCGGCTGAGCAGATCGGCCACCGGCTCCTTCTTCAGGATATCCGTGCGCAAGACTGAAGCGGACGCGCCGGACTCCCTCAATGTCCTGGTCAAACCGCCGAACTCCGCCGGCGCCAGTTGGCGTCTCCCGCAGGCCGCATACAGTTTCGCCTCGACGGAAAGCGTGGGCGAGGCCAGCATCTCCCCGAATATCTTTTTGCGCGTCCGCCGATTGCAGCACGGCGCGGTAGCGGCGTTCCCCTTTGCTGATGTGGCCGGTGAAGCCGACTTGTCCGAGGGCGAAGGTGGTGTTGCGTTGCAAGCCTTCGACATCGTCGCCGCTCGACGCCTGTGTGCCGGGCGCGGACGCGATGGCCAGGCAGCGATTGTAATGACCCACTAAAAACCTGCTCAGTAGATAATCCTAAAAGGAAATCAAAATGAGCAAGGTCATGGAAGAAGAATTCAAGCGTTGGACAGCCAAGCGCAAAGCGGCGCTGGTGATGGAAATCAT
>WNDX01000163.1 GCA_009914615.1 Herbaspirillum frisingense | reverse complement strand
TTTTTAGGAAAGCGTTCTCCTCCTCCAGCCGCGCCACTTCACGTTTGAGCCGTGCATGTTCGGCCAACTCCAAGCGTTGTGCCTGATCGTCCTGGTCGTGCCGCCGCGCCTGGGCGCGCCAACTGTACAGCTGGGCAGGCTGCAACCCCAGATCACGAGCCACCGTGGTTACCCCTTCTGTGGCCGCTCGCAACAGTGCCTGCTGCCTGAACTCCAGGCTGAACTCCTGCCCCTTTCTGCCTGCCTTGCTCTTGGTCATCGTCCACCTCCTATTGCGATAGTTAATCGCTTATAGGGGTGTCCGTGAAACGGGGGCAAGATCAGGGATTGCCTGATTGCCATTAACATGTTTCCCCTCTAAATTGCTCAGTCAGGCGATTGCCTGTTTAAATCCATTCGATTCGGGGGAAAAATGGACAGCTTCCAAAAAGAGATTGATGAAAGAACCAATCTCACGGCATCCAACAAGTTCGAGCTCTTGCTGTTCCGCCTGGGGGCGGATCCGTATGGAGAGTGCTCCGAGCTGTTTGGCATCAACGTCTTCAAGATTCGCGAAATCGTTCCGATGCCGCCGGTCACCAAGGCCGCCGGCACGCAATCGCCCATGCTGGGCATGGTCAACATCCGCGGCCAGATCATCTCGGTGATCGATCTGCCGGCCGTGGTGGGCTGTGTGCCCAAGACCGGCCTGAACATCCTGCTGGTGACTGAATATGCGCGCAGCACCCAGGCGTTTGCGGTGGAGTCGGTGGACGAGATCGTGCGCCTGGACTGGAGCCAGGTGCTGTCGGCGGAATCGCGCACCGGCGGCGCTTTCGTGACCAGCATCGCGCGCCTGGATAACGACAAGGACAACAGCCGTCTGGCGCAAGTGCTGGACGTCGAGCAGATCCTGCATGACATCATGCCCAGCGACCGTCACACAAAGATGGAAAACCTGGAGAAGAGCACCAGCCACGGCATCAAGCCGGGCGCCATAGCGATCGCGGCGGATGATTCCAAGGTGGCCCGTTCGCTGATCGAACAAGGCTTGCGCGCGATGGATATTCCGTTCGAGATGCATATCACCGGCCAGGAAGCCTGGAACAAGGTGCAGAAGCTGGCGCAAGAAGCGCGCAGCGAAGGCAAGCCGATTTCGGAAAAGATTTCCTTCGTGCTGACCGACCTGGAAATGCCTGAGATGGATGGTTTCACGCTGACCCGCAACATCAAGCGCGACGATTTCCTGAAGAGCATTCCGGTGATCATCCACTCGTCCCTGTCCGGCTCTGCCAACGAAGACCACGTCAAGAGCGTGGGCGGCGACGCCTACGTCGCCAAGTTCGAAGCCAACGAACTGGCAGGGACGATCTACGGGGTGCTGGATCGCACGCTGGCCAAGGCCTGAGCGCATTCGCGCCACCCAGGGTAGTACGGAAAGAGCCCCATGCGGGCTCTTTTTGATTCCTGCATCATCGCCGGCATGCTCGGCAACGGTGCCGTCTTCCGCCCGACTGCCCCGTAACGGGGCAGTCGGGCGAGACTGATCCCGCGGAAAGTCCGCGCGGCTGTCGTTTCCTCGATGTCTCCCTATCTCTTATACTGTCGCTCTTTTCATCTTGCCGCGTGCGCGCGGCGCCGAGCACGGTAGCCATGCAGATTCCCGCCATCTCTCCCATTCACGACGCCGATCTCGCGGCGCGCCTGGATCACCGCATTGACGACAAGACCAAGCCGCAGGGCAGCCTGGGCGTGCTGGAACGCTTGGCGCGCCAGATCGGCCTGATCCAGCGCAGCGAACGTCCGGTGGTGGCGAAGCCGGCCATCGTGGTCTGCGCGGGGGATCACGGCGTGACCGCCGAGGGCATTTCCGCCTATCCGCAGAGCGTGACCTGGCAGATGGTCGAGAACTTCCTCGCCGGCGGCGCTGCGATCAATGTCTTCGCGCAGCAGAACGGCTGCGCGCTGCACATTGTCGATGCCGGCGTCAATCATGAATTCGGCGAACGCGCCGGCCTGGTGGCCAGCAAGATCGCGCCCGGCACGCGCAATTTCTGCACCGGACCTGCCATGAGCGAGGCGGAATGCGCCCGGGCGCTGGAGGCCGGCATGCAATTTGTCGATGGCCTGGATTGCGACGTGCTGGGCTTCGGCGAAATGGGCATCGGCAATACCACCGCGGCTGCGGCGCTGATGGCGTCCCTGACCGGCATTGCCGTGCGCGATTGCGTCGGCGCCGGCACCGGGCTGGATCAGAAAGGCATCGCGCACAAGGCCGAGGTGGTCGAACGCGCATTGCGCCTGCATGCCGGCGCACAAGCGCCGCTGGCCAGGCTGGCCGCCTTCGGCGGCTTCGAGATCGCCTTCATCGCGGGCGCCATGCTGGGTGGCGCGCAACGGCGCATGGTGTTGTTGGTGGATGGCTTCATCGTCACCTCGGCATTGCTTGTGGCGGCAGCCGTGCAGCCCGCCGTGCTCGACTATTGCGTGTTCTCGCATTGCTCCGACGAGGCCGGCCACCGCCGCATGCTGGATCATCTCGGTGCACGCGCGTTGATGCAACTGGATCTGCGCCTGGGCGAGGGCACCGGCGGTGCACTCGCCTTGCCGCTGCTGCGCGCGGCGGTGAATTTCCTGGAACGCATGGCGACCTTTTCGTCGGCCAGCGTCAGCGAGAAAAATGGCTGAGCAACCCTCCGGTCAAGCGCATCCAGCGACGGCGACCACCCGACGCGGCGCGTTGCATCAGTTGCGCCTGTTCTTCATCGCGCTGCAGTTCTTCACGCGCTTGCCGATTCCGCGCTGGGTCGGTTTCCATCCCGACTGGCTGCAGCGGTCCACCCGCTATTTCCCGCTGGTGGGCTGGATCGTCGCCTGGGCGACGGCCCTGGTCTATGTGTTGGCCGCGCAGTTCTGGCCCCATGCGGTGGCCGTATTGCTGTCCACCGCCGCCGGCATCTGGCTCACCGGCGCTTTCCACGAAGATGGTTTCGCCGACGTCTGCGACGGCCTGGGCGGCGGCGCCACCCGCGAACGCGCGCTCGATATCATGCGCGATTCGCGCGTCGGCGCTTACGGTGCGATCGGCATCGCCATGCTGCTGGTCACCAAGCTGGTTGCGCTCAACGGCTTGCTGCCGTTCCAGGTGCTGGCCGCGCTGGGCATGGCCCATCCGCTTTCGCGCTGGTTGGCGACTTGCCTGATCTGGCGTCTGGAGTACGTGCGCGAAGAAGGCAAGGCCAAGCCGCTGGCGCAGCACATGAGCCACGGCGAATTCCTGCTGGCCACCGTATGGGCGATCCTGCCGGTCATCGGCGTGGTGACCTTGGGCATGATGTCGTGGCAGCGCGTCGCCGCGGGCATTTTCCTGGCCGCGCTTGCCGCCGCCTGGCTTGCGCGCAGGTTCGTCAAGCGCCTGGGCGGCTATACCGGGGATTGCCTGGGCGCGGTGCAGCAACTGAGCGAAACCGCTTTCTACCTCGGCGCGCTGGCCACCGTGCCGGCGATTTTCGGGAACTGATCATGAAGCTTCATCTCGTCCGCCATCCTCAACCGATCCTCGACAAGAGCTATTGCTATGGCAGCAGCGACGTCGCCGTGGCCGCCGATACGCTGGCGCTGTGCTGCGAACGCGTGGCCGAGCAATTGCCGCGCGGTGTGGCGATCTATTCCAGCCCGCTGCAGCGTTGCGCCGATCTGGCGCTGGCCCTGGCGCAGACGCTGGGTGTGGACCGCATCGCGCTCGACAGCGGCCTGCAGGAAATGCATTTCGGCAGTTGGGAACTGCGCGCCTGGGATGAGATCCCCTGGGCCGATGTGGAGGCCTGGAACCGCGACCTGCTGCAACACGCACCCGGCGGCGGCGAAACCTTGCCGCAGGTGGCGCAACGCATGTGGGAAGTCTTCGACGACCTGCGCCGCAGCGGCGATGACGAGGGCATCGTGGTTTGCCACGGCGGTTCGATCCGCATGTTGCGCGCCTGCGCGGCATGGCAAGCCGAACACGGCGCCGATGCCGCGCCCGATGCCCAGGCGCTGGACGCCATCTCGCTGCGCGCCGCCGCCGATCGGCGCGACATTGCCTTCGGCGAAGTGATCCAACTGGAGATTGTCGCCGTCGCTCCGCTGGCGGCCTGAGGCAACAACCTTCGTCGCTGTCCTCAGACCTTGCCGTCCAGCGGCTGCGATTCCACCGCGAACTTGATCAGCTCGGCCTGGCCGTCGATATTGAGCTTGCGCTTGATGTTGAGCCGGTGGGTCTCCACCGTGCGCACGCTCAGATCCAGCTCGCGTGCGATCTGCTTGTTCGATTCGCCCTTGGCGATATGCTTGAGCACTTCGCGCTCGCGTAGCGTCAGCAGATCGCGTTCCGCCAGCGGTTGCATCAATTGGCGCGCCAGCGCCGCGCTGTAATAAATCCCGCCCGATTTCACCGTTTCGATGGCCTGCACGATGTCCTGGCTGGGTGCGTCCTTGAGCACGTAACCGCGCGCGCCGGCCTGGATCGATTGCATCACGTACTCTCCCTTGTCATGCATGCTCAGGATCAGCACCGCGATCTCGGGATGGCGGGCATGGAACAGGGCCGTCAGCTCGATGCCATTGATGCCGCGCATGTTGATGTCCATCAGCGTCAGGTCGATTTCCTGCGCCGCGGCGGCCGCCAGCGCCTCGTCGGCATTGCCTGCTTCGGCCACCACTTGCAGCCCCGGTACGGTTTCCAGCCGGGCACGCAAGCCGTCGCGTACCAAGGGATGGTCGTCGATCAGCATCACGCGGGTGACCGGGGCAGGGGAGGCAGGCAGTTGCTCAAGCATGAGGATGGGGGAATAAAGAGTGGCGGGAAATGACGGCGCTGATGCGGGTGCCGGACGGCGAGGAATCGATGGCCAATTCGCCGCCCACTGCTTCCAGGCGCTCGCGCATGTTGCGCAGGCCGATGCCGTGACGCGAGTGATCGTCCACCTGGCCGGGATCGAAACCGCGACCATTGTCGATCACCTGCAGCATCACCAGGCTGCGGCCGCCGTACAGGCGCATCCTGATCTCGCCGACTTCGGCGTGGCGCGCGATATTGGTCAGGGCTTCCTGGGCCACGCGGAACAGCACGGTATTGGCGACGTCGGGCAGGTCGCCGCTATCGCCTTCATTGTCGAACACAATGGCGGTGGCGCTACCGGCGGCGTCGCGCCATTCGCCGCACAGGTGCTCCAGCGCGGCGGCCAAGCCGAGATCGTCGAGGATGGCCGGGCGCAGGTCGTGCGAAATGCGGCGCACCTCCGCCAACACGCCATTGATCTGGCCGGCGGTCTTCTCGAACGCACCGCGCGCGGCAGCAGCCTGTTCCGGCGTGCCGTTGATGCGGATCAGCGCGGCCTCGATCTGCAGCTTGATCGACACCAGCCACTGGCTGATGCCGTCGTGCAGATCGCGCGAGAGGCGCGCGCGTTCTTCTTCCTGCGAGCGCACTACGCGTTGCGCCAATTGGCGTAGCTTGGCGTCGGCCACGCGATGCTCGCTCAGGTTCAGCAGCAATCCCGACAAGCCCACCGCGAGCGCGCTCAGGAGGGCAATGGCGGCGATCAGCAGCATGGTCTGGTGCAGGTGGCCGGAGTTCTGGCGGTCCACCTGAGCCAGAGCCGTCTCCACATCGTCGAGATAGATCCCGGTGCCGATCACCCAACCCCAGCGCGGCAGGCCGACTACGTATCCGAGTTTGGGCGCCACCGTCTTGCTAGAGGGTTTGCGCCACAGATAGCGCTCGTAACCACCGCCTTGGTTGGCGCGCTCGATCAGGTGCTGGATGGTGAAGCTGCCGGAGGCGTCGCGCCAGTTCCACATCTCGGTGCCGACCAGCTCCGGCTGGCGCGGATGCATGATGTTGCGGCCGTTCTGGTCATAGACGAAGAAGTAGCCATCGTCGCCGAATTCCAGATCGGCCAGGATGCGGCGCGCTTCATCCTTGATCGCGTCGTCGCTGCGGCCGGTGTCGTAGAGATGGCTGAGCGCATGCGTGGCTAGATCAACGTAGTGCTGCAATTCCGCGTTCTTGCTGGCCAGGTAGGCGGCCTCGATGGTGGCGCGCTGCTGGCGCCCGAGTTCCACCGCCTGATGGCGCACCACCAGCGCGATGGCGGCGAAGGCCAGGCAGAGCGGGACGATGGCGAGGAAGATGATTTTCTGGCGCAGCTTCATGCCGCGATTCTACCCAATGGCTTTTCTGCGCCGGCGGAAAATCTGCAGCGCCGTCGCAATCGCGGTCTTGCAACGGCGCCGTGCGTTTTCCCGGCGGCAAGAAGTCGCAGGTCATCTCAGTAATTCTACGTAGCGCATCTGCGTAGTGCTGCGCTTGTGGCCGCGGCGGCTGGTAACGAATACTACGGCCTGTTCGCATTCAATTTGCGAGTGCGGGAGGTCGTCAAGCGTGGGCTGCCTGGGCGCAGCGACGTGCCGTAGTGGTGCTACGGCAAGGAGCTGCAACAACGGCAAGCGACGCATCTCGTAGATCGAGTGTGAACAGACCCTGGCGACCGTCCTTCGCAGCTTCGCGCAGACGGCGCGCCGGCCATCCGCACAAGGGATGCCGCCGGCATCGATAACAACAATATTCCCATTACCCAACAAGGATCCCGCAAGGGAGGAGAACAATGAACCGGATAGTTTCCAGGCTGGGCTGGCTCGCGCTGGCCCTGGCGGGCGCGAGCGCGTGCGCCTACGTCGCGCTGCAGCGCGGCGAATCGATCAATGCGGTGTGGCTGGTGGTCGCCTCAGTGTGCGTCTATCTGATCGCCTATCGCTTCTACAGCAAGTTCATCGCCGAGCGCGTGCTGGGTTTGGACGGCCAGCGCATGACGCCGGCCTACAAATTCAACGACGGCCTGGACTACGTGCCGACCAACAAGTATGTGCTGTTCGGTCACCACTTCGCCGCCATCGCCGGCGCCGGGCCGCTGGTGGGGCCGGTGCTGGCCGCGCAGATGGGTTACCTGCCTGGCATGCTGTGGATCCTGGCCGGCGTGGTGTTCGCCGGTGCGGTGCAGGATTTCATGGTGCTGTTCATCTCCAGCCGCCGCGACGGCCGATCGCTGGGCGACCTGATCAAGTCCGAGCTGGGCCAGGTGCCCGGCGTGATCGCGCTGTTCGGCGCGTTCATGATCATGGTGATCATCCTGGCGGTGCTGGCGCTGATCGTGGTCAAGGCATTGGCCGAATCGCCCTGGGGCACCTTCACCGTGGCCGCGACCATTCCCATCGCGCTCTTCATGGGCGTGTATTCGCGCTACATCCGCCCGGGCCGCATCGGCGAGGTGTCGTGGATCGGCTTCGTGCTGCTGATGCTGGCCATCGTCGGCGGCCAGTACGTGCAGGAGCATCCGGCGCTGGGCCACATGTTTACCTTCGACGGCAAGCAACTGACCTGGATGCTGATCGGCTATGGTTTCGTTGCCTCGGTGCTGCCGGTGTGGCTGCTGTTGGCGCCGCGCGATTACCTCTCGACCTTCCTCAAGATCGGCACGATCGTCGCGCTGGCAGTGGGCATCGTGTTCATCGCTCCGCACCTCAAGATGCACGCCGTCACGCGCTTCATCGACGGCAGCGGCCCGGTGTGGTCGGGTTCGCTGTTCCCGTTCCTGTTCATCACCATCGCCTGCGGTGCGGTATCAGGCTTTCACGCGCTGATCTCCTCGGGTACCACGCCCAAGCTGATGGAAAATGAAAAGCACGCGCGCTTCATCGGCTACGGTGCGATGCTGATGGAATCCTTCGTCGCCATCATGGCCCTGATCGCCGCTTCCTGCATCGAGCCCGGCATCTACTTCGCGATGAACAGCCCGGCGGCGCTGATCGGCACCACGCCGGAAAACGTCGCCCAGGTGATTTCGCAATGGGGCTTCCACCTCACGCCCGAGATGCTGACCCACACCGCGCAGGCGGTCGGCGAACACACCATCATTTCGCGTGCAGGCGGCGCGCCGACGCTGGCCGTGGGCATGGCGCAGATCCTGTCGGGCGTGACCGGCGAGGCGATGATGGCCTTCTGGTACCACTTCGCCATCCTGTTCGAAGCGCTGTTCATCCTGACCGCGGTGGATGCCGGCACGCGCGCCGGCCGCTTCATGCTGCAGGATCTGCTGGGCGCCTTCATCCCGCCGATGAAGCGCACCGATTCCTGGGCCGCCAGCCTCATCGCGACCGGCCTGTGCGTGGCTGGCTGGGGTTACTTCCTGTACCAGGGCGTGGTCGATCCGCTCGGTGGGATCAATACGTTGTGGCCGCTGTTCGGCATCTCCAACCAGATGCTGGCCGGCATCGCGCTGATCCTGGCGACCTGCGTGCTCTTCAAGATGAAGCGCGACCGCTTTGCCTGGGTGACCGTGGCGCCGACCGCCTGGCTGCTGGTATGCACGCTGACCGCCGGCTGGCAGAAGGTGTTCGACGCCAACCCGCGCGTCGGCTTCCTGGCTCATGCGCAGAAATACCAGGCCGCGCTGGATGAAGGCAAGCTGCTGGCGCCGGCCAAGTCGCTGGAGCAGATGCGGCAGGTGATCTTCAATGACTACGTCGATGCCGGCCTGGCCGCGATGTTCATGCTGGTGGTGATCAGCGTGCTGGTGTTCGGCATCCGCACCGTGCTGCAGGCGCGCGCGGCCGGCAAGCCCAGCGTCAAGGAAGCGCCTTACGAGGCATTGCCGGCGGCCACGCTGGCGCAACAGTGAGGGGAGGCAATGATGAGCAAAGCTGGCGCATTCGCGCAACTGCTGGCCTGGCGGCGCCAGGTCGGCCGCACGCTCAACCTGATGGTGGGAATGCCGGAATACGACAACTATGTGGCCCATATGCGGCAGTCGCATCCCGACCATTGCGTGATGAGTTACGAGGAGTTCTTCCGCGAGCGGCAAGAGGCGCGCTACGGCGGGAAAGGACGGGTGGGGCGCTGTTGCTGATTCACTTTGCCGCATGAAAAAAGAGACCTCAGGGTCTCTTTTTTCATGCCCGGATCGGCTGCCCGGAGTGATGCCGCAAGGCAATGCGTATCAGGAATTTTCTCATACGAATGTTAGCTTTTTTTAACTATTATTGATCTAAACGTCACAGAACGTCGCTTCACCGATAGTAAAATGTGGAAAAAATGACAACGTGGCTTGGGGTGTTTCAATATGGCATTTGATGTTTCTGCCAAGACGGTTTTGATCGTCGATGACAGCAAGGTTTCCAGGATGGTGATCAAGGCGCACATCCTGGCCGCTCATCCGGAATGGAAGGTAGTGGAAGCCTGATCTTGCCCCCGTTTCACGGACACCCCTATAAGCGATTAACTATCGCAATAGGAGGTGGACGATGACCAAGAGCAAGGCAGGCAGAAAGGGGCAGGAGTTCAGCCTGGAGTTCAGGCAGCAGGCACTGTTGCGAGCGGCCACAGAAGGGGTAACCACGGTGGCTCGTGATCTGGGGTTGCAGCCTGCCCAGCTGTACAGTTGGCGCGCCCAGGCGCGGCGGCACGACCAGGACGATCAGGCACAACGCTTGGAGTTGGCCGAACATGCACGGCTCAAACGTGAAGTGGCGCGGCTGGAGGAGGAGAACGCTTTC
>WNDX01000162.1 GCA_009914615.1 Herbaspirillum frisingense | reverse complement strand
GGCTGCACTCGTTTCGGCGCCTGAAGATTCGTTACGAACGCTATGCTCATATCCACGAAGCCTTCCTGTCATTGGCTTGCGCCTTGATTTGCTGGACCCGGTTAAAACAACTTTTAAAATAATTTCGCAACAGCCTCTTAGACGCCCCACAGCACGTCGTAATTGCCTTTCTTGGCTTCGCGCAGCATGTCCAGCAGCGGATAGGCGCGGGCCGAGAAGGTGACCGCTTCGATCTTCTCGTGGTTGTGGTCGTCGGTATTGGCGTTGTGGTGGGCGTTGACGTCGCGCTCCAGCGCTTCGGCCGCGTCGTGCGCCTTGCTGGCGGTGATCTGCTTTTCCAGCAGTGCGATGGCGTCGCCGGCTTCGGCGGTGGTGATCACGCCGCGCTCGGTGCTCTTGTGCAGCATATCCAGGATGGGTTTGGCGTGCGACTCGTACATCACCACATCGGCAGCCGCTTTGGATTTGAAGGTGATCAGCATATTTCCTCAGGGTCTTTGATTGAAAACGATTTTTGTCGGCGAGGCCCGGCATGGCCGGAGCTTCGGGAAATGCGCTGCAGACTGCATCCGCACTTCTGCGGGGCTGTCCGCCTGGAGTAGCGGGCAATCCGTTGCCTAGAATACTCCGCGAGCCGGGACTTTGTCATCCGGCCCCGCAGCCCGCTTATGTTGGTTTGAAAGAGCTGAAAAAGGTTTCAATGTTTTCATCGCTGGCGGCCTTGTCGTCGCCCAGGATCAGCACCTGATAGATGCGCCGATCCCTGGCCGCCAGCCGCGCCACCAGGCGCAGCGACCGGCCTCCGGCTGCCCCGTGCGCATCGATATCGATGATGCGCGAAAAGCCGTCGGCCTTGCCCGGCAAGCGCGGCGCCGGCCGCGGCTGGCCGCCGATATTGTTGATCAGGGCGGTGCGCATGGCGTCCAGTGCCTTGGCTGCCGCCGCCGCGTCGGCAAGCTCGGCCGTGCCGACCGCGAAGGTGGCGCCGCCGGCTTCGGCGGCGGTCATGATCATCTCGACCCTGGGACCATCCAGATCCACCGCGCGCGTGACGCTGGCCGGCTTGCCGGGCAAGAGCACCACGAAGTGGGCGCCGTTGTCGCTGGCTTCGCGCCAGTTGTAGCGCGGCGAGCAGGCGGCCAGGGCCAGCGCGGCGCAGGCGAGGCCAAGCAAGGACACGGTGGAAGACAGGCGGGGCATGAAAGTCAGGTCGGGCGGACAAGGCGGCTGGGAGGGGAATCATAGCAAAGGCCGGGCGCGCCGCCGCTGTGCGCCGCAGCGAAGAACGGGCCAACGCGGTTGCCGAAAAAAATCGGTCTTTGTCTGACAGTGACTTATGGATACTTGCGGTATAAGAACGCATCTCAACGAATAAGCCAACCGTCATGCAAAACAATAATCAAGCCGGCCTGCCGGAACTGACCCTGCGCGGCATGCTGCTGGGCGCGCTGATCACGGTGGTCTTCACGGCATCCAACGTCTATCTGGGGCTCAAGGTGGGGCTGACCTTTTCCTCGGCGATCCCCGCGGCCGTGATCTCGATGGCGGTGCTGCGTCTGTTCAGCGGCACCAACATCCTCGAAAACAACATGGTGCAGACCCAGGCCTCGGCGGCCGGCACGCTGTCGTCCATCATCTTCATCCTGCCCGGCCTGGTGATGATGGGGCACTGGCACGGCTTTCCCTTCCTGCAGACGCTAGGCATCTGCGCCGCCGGCGGCATGCTGGGGGTGATGTTCTCGATTCCCTTGCGGCGCGCGATGGTCGTGCACAGCGACCTGCCTTATCCGGAAGGCGTGGCGGCGGCGGAGATCCTGCGCGTGGGCAGCGCTGACGCCGACGGCGGCGAAGAGACCCGGCGCGGCTTGCGCGACATCCTGTTCGGCGGCGCCCTGGCGGCCGGTTTCAGCCTGGTGGCCAGCGGCTTCAAGGTGTTCGCCGAGAACATGAGCCTGTGGTTCTCGGCCGGCGCCTCGGTACTGCGCCTGACGGTGGGCTTCTCGCTGGCGCTGGTGGGCGCGGGCTATATGATCGGCATCGTCTCCGGCATCGCCATCCTGATCGGTTTCGTGATCGCCTGGGGCATTGCCGTGCCCTATCTGACCGCGGTCACGCCGCGCGAGGCGGGCGTGGCGATCTCGGCCTTTGCCAGCGGCATCTGGAGCGGCCAGGTGCGCTTCATCGGCGCCGGCATGATTGGCGTGGCGGCGGTATGGACCCTGGCCACGCTGTTCAAGCCCATGATGGACGGCGTCAAGGCATCGCTCTCGACGCTCGCGCGGCGCCAGCAAAGCAGCGGCGACAGCACCGACCGCGACATGCCGCCGGCCTGGATCGTCGCCATCAGCCTGGCCATGATCGCGCTGCTGGCGGTGGTGTTCGCCTCCTTCCTGTCGGACGCGCCGGTGTCGCCGGCCCTGTTCATCGGCCTGATCGCGTACGCCGTGGCCTTCGCCTTCATCTTCGGTTTCCTGGTGGCGGCCGCCTGCGGCTACATGGCCGGCCTGATCGGTTCCTCCTCCAGCCCGATCTCGGGCATCGGCATCGTCGCGGTGATCCTGGTATCGGTGTTGCTGCTGGCCTCGGGCGCGGTCGATCCGCTGCTGGCCACGCCGCAGGGCAGCAAGCTGGCGATCGCCATCGCGCTGTTCGTCACCGCCTCCATCATCGCCGTGGCGGCGATTGCCAACGACAATCTGCAAGACCTGAAGACCGGCCAATTGGTCGGCGCCACGCCCTGGCGCCAGCAGGTGGCGCTGCTGGTGGGGTGCGTGGTCGGCGCGCTGATCATCCCGCCGGTGCTGAACCTGTTGTACAACGCTTATGGTTTCACCGGCGCCCTGCCGCGCGAAGGCATGGATGCCGCCCAGGCGCTGGCCGCGCCGCAGGCGACGCTGATGACGGCGATCGCCACCGGCATCTTCACCCGTGAGCTGAATTGGACCATGCTGGTGATCGGCGTCGTGCTGGGCATCGTGCTGATCGTGGTGGACTGGCTGCTGGCGCGGCGTGGTGGCGTGGCCCGCCTGCCGGTGCTGGCGGTGGGCATCGGCATCTATCTGCCGCCGATGGTAAGCATGGCGCTGTTCTTCGGCGCCGCGCTGGGCTGGCTGATCGACCGCGCCCTGCGCCGACGTGCGCAGGCGGCCGGCGCCGTCTTCGAGGACTATGCGGAAAAGCCCCGCCAGCGCGGCATCCTGGTGGCGTCCGGCCTGATCGTCGGCGAAAGCCTGGTGGGCGTGCTGCTGGCCGCGGTGATCGGCGCCACCGGCAAGGACACGCCGCTGGCGCTGGTGTCTTCCGGCTTCGAACCGGTGGGACAATGGTTGGGCCTGGCGGCCTTCCTGCTGATCCTGCTGGCGTTCGCGCGCCGCATCATGCCGGCGCGCTGAGATCGTCGGAATCGCGGTGGGCGCCGTTCAGGGCACCCACCAGTAGCGCACGATGTGGAAGAAGATGGGTGCGGAGAAACTGATCGAGTCCACGCGGTCGAGCATGCCGCCGTGGCCTTCGATCATCGCGCCCCAATCCTTCAAGCCGCGGTCGCGCTTGATGGCGGACAGCACGAAGCCGCCGAAGAAACCCAGGATATTGATGGTCAGCGCCACCAGCGCGGCCTGCCAGACGTTGAACGGCGTGATCCACCACAAGGCCGCGCCGACCGCGGTCGAGGTTAGCACACCGCCGACCAGGCCTTCCAGCGTCTTCGACGGCGAGATTTCCGGCGACAGCTTGCGCTTGCCGAACAGCTTGCCCCACACATACTGGAACACGTCGCTGGACTGCACCGTCAACACCAGGAATACGATCAGTTGCAGGTTGCGGCCTTCGAAACCAGGAATCGGCAGCGTCAGCAGGGCCGGCACGTGCGAGATGCAATACACGCAGATCATCAGTCCCCACTGCACCTTGGCCGCGCGCTCCAGGAAGTGCTTGGTGTCGGCGCCCAGCGAGGCCGAGATCGGCAGCAGCAGGAAGGCATAGACCGGGATCAGGATGGAGAACAATCCATACCAGTCGAGGTCGATCAGCACATACTGCAGCGGCAGGAAAAAGAAGAAGCACCACAGCAGCGCGCGGTGATCGCCGGCGCGGGTATGGGTGACGGAAATGAACTCGCGCAGGCTTTGCAGCGAGATGAAGGCGAACAGCAGCACCACGCCGAGCTTGCCGCCCCAGAAGGCCACCGCCAGCGCGCCTATCATCCACCACCACGCCTTGATGCGCGAATTGAGGTTGTCGATCACGTTGCTGCTGCGCCCGGCCAGGCGCCAGCGCAGGATGCCGCCGATGGCGCTGGCGAAGGCCAGCACGGCAAATACCCCGCCAAACAATGCGATCAAGGTGTCTTTCGGATTCATGGTGAGTCGTTCCGTGTCAGTCGGCGCGGGGCGCCAGGTCGAGCAGCGCCTGCCGGGCGCGCATCAGGAATTGTTCCTTGCCTTCGTCGGCCGCCAGCGTGAGCGGCTCGCCGAAACTCAGGGTGCACAACAGGGGCAGCGGCACCAGATGGCCCTTGGGCATGGCGCGGCCGAGGTTTTCTATCCACACCGGCACCAGTTCCGCATCGGGATGGGCGCGCGCCAGATGATAGAGGCCGCTCTTGAACGGCAGCAGCCCCTCGCCCAGGTTGCGCGTGCCTTCCGGGAACATGATCAGCGATTCGCCGGCGTTGAGCGCCTGTCCCATCACGCCGATCGGATCGGCGCTGCGGCCGGCCTCGCGATCCACCAGCACGCCGCGGAAGACGCGATTGATCACATAGCGCCGCAGCGTCCCCTTGAGCCAGTAATCGGCGCCGGCCACCGGCCGTGTCAGCCTGCGCATGCCGCGCGGCAGCGAACTCCAGACCAGCACGAAATCGCCGTGGCTGCGGTGGTTGGGATAGTAGATGCGTACCTTTTCCGACGAGGGCGCGGCAAACCAGCGCGCGCGCACGCCGGTGAGCAGCCTGGCGAAGGTGCAGATGGAAGACGCGACGAAACGATCGAGCAGCATGGTCGGATCAGTGAGGCCAGATGATGAGGGCAACCGCGCCCAGCCAGGCGGCGAGCTGCAGTACCAGGAACAGCCCTTGCCGCTGCAGCAGCCGGCGTGCGCCGGCGATGCGGGCCTGCAAGGAACGGGTGGCGCCGGCGCCGGCAGGCCCAAGACCGGTATCGGCCAGTGCCTGGTCGAAGGCGGAGAGGTCGGCTTGCGGGTCGGCGTCGCGCGCCTGCCAGCGTTGCGCCCAGGCGGCAAAGAGGGGCGCGTCGAAGGCCGTGCGCAGCGCATGGGCATGCTCGCCCAGCCCGGCCACGACAGCGGCCAGCAGCGCGGCGCAGGCCCACGGCGCAGGCGGCGTCAGCGCCAGCACGATGAGCGCGGCGGCGCTCAGCATCAGGCTGGCGGCATCCAGCCGGCGGCCCAGGCCCATCAGGGCGGCGGCGATATCGGCCTGCGCCGCGGCGGTTGCGTTCGAGGTGTGTTCAGGCATGGGCTGCTCCTTGTTGCAATTGCCGATCCAGCTCGGACAAGCTGGCCCGCAGGCCGGCGCCGATCACCACCGACGGCCGGCGTTCGGCCAGCAGCGCCAGCGCCGATGCCATGTCCGGGCAACGACCGCTCAGGCGCAGCCAGGCGGCCACCGCGCCTGCGCTGCGCGAATAGCCCAGCGCGCAGGCCACCAGCACCGGCCCGTTGCCGCGCAGCGCGTCGATACTGCGCGCCGCGGCCAGCAATTGATCGGCGTCTGGCGCCACCAGGTCCAGCCAGGGATGGCCGGCATAGCGCCACACGCCCGCCGGCGGCGGCAGTTCGGCGGTGAGGTCGCACAGCGCGGCGAAGCCGCCGGCGCGCATCTGCGCGGCATCCGGCAGACGACCCAGCCAGATGTCGTCGATGATGTGATCGGGATGCGGGCGCTGGCGCGTCCACAGGCGCGCGTTGATCCAGGCGCCCAGCGTGTAGGGGGCAAACAGCCAGGCGGAGGCCAGCGAGGCCCGGCCGTCCGTTTTCTGGAAGCCAGCGGCGCCGGCATGCGCGTAGTTCCAGGCCACCAGCGCCAGCGCGAGGGCCAGCCATCCCAAGAGCGGCGCCAGGACATGCGACCACCAGGCCAGCAGCAGCGCCAGCAGGGCGCCCGCGCCATAGGTGCCGGCCAGCCGCCGGCGTCGTTTGTCCATGACGCCGCCGCGGCGCAGCGGTGTGCTGCCCGCATCCGGCCACAGCCACAGGCAGAACAGGCCCAGCATGGCGCCGGTCGGCACGTCGATGAAATGATGCTGCCAGGTGGTCAGCACCGAGATGCCGATCAGCAGTGCCCAGCCGTGGATGACCAGGCGTAGCAGCGGCCCGGCGCGCAGGCGCGCGAATTGATGCCAGATCAGCACCAGCAGCGCGATGTGCAGCGAAGGCGCCTGGTTATACGGCAGGTCGAACGCCGCCAGCGATGCGAACAGCGCGCCGAACAAACCATCCGACAAAGGCCGCGTGAAGGCGAAGCGCAGCGGGAACGCCAGGAAGCACGCCACCGCGATCAACTGCGTGCTCAGCAGCCGCAGCGCATGGCGATCGGTCTCGCGCGGCGTGCGGCAACACAGGAAGGAAAAGCCGTAGAGCAAATCGATGGACCAATAAGGCACGATGGTCCACGGCAGGAAGGGGATGCGCCTTTCCCACGCATAGTAGAAGCTCGGCACCATGCCGCGCGCGGCTGCCGCGTGATTGGCGTAGCCGTAGCTGAGGAAGAAGAACGGCCCGAGGAACAGCAGCCACAGCACGCCGCGCTTCCAAGGCAACGGCGCGCTGCGCCCGGGAACGGCGGCGCCGGCCTGGCTCATGTCGCCTTGCGGCGCGCCAGGGACACGGTGAAGATGCCCCACTGGTCGATGCGCTGCTCGATCTTTTCGAAGCCGGCCTCGGCCACCAGCTGGTCCATCTCGGCCTGCGTGCGGCGGCGCATGACCCAGGCCTGTCCGCCGCGATGGCTGGTCAGCGCCCGCGCGATCAGTTCCAGCTGCGGGTGCCAGGGTTGGCCGGTATAGATCAGGTAGCCGCCGGGCGCGATGGCGTCGCCCATGCCGGCCAGCGAAGTGGCCACGGCGTCGTTGTCGGGGAACAGTTCATACAGGCCGGACACGATGCCCACCGTCGGCTTGGGCGCCACCGCCGCCAGGCTGGCGCGGTCGAACGCATCGCCCTGCACGAAGCGCGCGATGCCGGCCAGGCCCTTTTGCTCGATCAGCGCCGAACCCTGTTGCACGTTGAGTTCGCTGTAGTCGCGCAGCAGGATGGAATCCGGACGCGGGCCGCGATCCAGCGCTTCCAGCACATAGCGGCCGTGGCCGGCGGCGATGTCGAGCACGCGCAGCGGCTGGCCTTCGGCCTGAAGTCGCGCCAGCGTCAGGCGCAGCAATTCCTCGATATGCAGTTTGCGCTGGCGGATGCCTTTCCAGCCGATCGCGTCCAGATACTGGCGGTCAATGGCGCGTCCCAGCGGGCCGGCGCCGGAGGGCGTATTGCGATAGACGTAGTCCAGCGTGCTGCCGGAATCGAAACCGGTCTGGTGGCCCAGGGCCACGCCTTCGGACAGCATCCCGCCCAGTCGCATGTTGGCGCGATAGCCGGCCCAGTACAGGCCCTTGGGGCTGAGCGCCGGCAGCGGCGCGGCCAGGCTTTGCGCTTCGTCGTAGGTGGCGCCGCGGCGATGCGCCTGGCGCAGGTCGGGGCGCGACCACGGCGCGTCGAACTGGCGCAGGATGAAATCGCGCGCCTTGTCGGTGGCCAGCTTGCGATCCTTCTCGCCCAGTGTGTCGTGATAGAAGCCTTCCAGCACGTGCTTCTCCTTGACCGTCGCGCCCAGGCGCTCGAAGAAATCATGCTGCGGCCCGTGGTGCACCACCCAGTCGGCGCCGGAGATGAGCAGTTGGGTCGGGATGGTGATCGCCTGCGCATCGGCCACCACGCGCTCGGCCGCTTCGTAGAGCGCCAGCAGGATGTTGACCGAGATTGGACGGCTGATCAGCGGATCGCTGTCGTAGGAAGCCTGGCGCGCGGTGTCATGCGTCAAGTACTTGGCCTTGACGTAGCTATTGACGAAGAAATTGCCGCGCAGTTTTTGTTGCAGCGCCAGGCCCGGACGTGCGAACGGCACGTACAGCTTCACCTTGAACGCCGGCGAGGCCAGCACCAGGCAGCGCACGCGCGGCGCATAGTCGTGCGCCCAGGTCGAGACCAGCACGGCGCCCACGCTTTGCGCCAGCACCGCCATGTCTTCCTCGGCGACATGCCATTGGTCGCGCAGATGATGCACGAAGGTCTGCACGTCGCGCACCGAGTGCGCGAAGCTGGGCGAGTAGCCGCGCGGGCCGGGCGAACGGCCGTGGCCGCGGGCATCCCAGGCATAGAAATCGAAATCCGGCAGATCGAGTTCATCCACCAGATGCGCCATGCGGCCGCCGTGCTCATGGCCGCGATGGAACATCACCACCGCACCGCGGCGCGTGGGAGAGGTCGCTGGCCAGCGGCGATAGAACAGCGCGTCGCCGTCGTGGGTCGTGAATTGATGTTCTTCAACAGGTCGGGTCATGGGCGTGGGATGGCGGCGAGGCCGCTGCGGATGCGGTTGACGATATTGAGCAGGATGGCGGCGCCGGCCAGCGGCAGCGCCCAGAAAATCCAGCCGGGCAGGCTGCCGGCAAGGCCCAGCCAGAGTCCCAGCGCGCCGAACAGGAAGGCGCGGTCGCTCTTGCCCAGCGGGCCGTCGTACTGGCGCGGCGCACCCACCATGGGACCGAGCGCGCCGGCCATCTCCGATACCGCCGACAGGAAGATCACGCCGCCCACGCTGGCCCAGCCGAGCGGCGCAATCAGCGCGAAGGGCAGGTACAGCGCAGCGTCGGAAAAGACATCGGTCAATTCATTCAGATACGCCCCCAGCGCCGACTTCTGGCCGAACTCGCGCGCCAGCATGCCATCGACCGCATTGAGCGCCATGCGCAGAAACATCCACAGCGGCAGCAGGAGGAACAGCGCCGGACGTTGCGGGCCGGCGACGAACAGCAGCGCGCCCAGCGCCAGCGAGATCAGCATCGCCAGCAGCGTGACTGCGTTGGCGGTCACGCCGGCCCGCGCCAATGCGTGCACCATGGGCCGCAGCAGCGCCTGGAAGCGCGGCTTCAATTGATAGATGCTGATCATGCGGCGCCGGCCGCCGCGCGGAAGAATTGTTGTTGTGACATGTGACGTGTCGCCCGTTGTTATTGATTTGCTTATTCAGGGAATGCCGGAAACGGCTTTATTTTTTATCGGTGCTAATTGGTTAGTGCTTTTTATTGTCGCGCCCTGGCAGACTCTAACAAAACGAGCACCGGGGTTGTCAACTTGTGCGGTTTGCCCGCCTCCGTTTTTAATAAGGCATGAAGAGGAGACGAGCACAAAACTAACAATCAACGTTTGGCTTGGGTGTAATGACCCAGCGAAACCTGCTCACCTCAAGCAGCTAAAGCAAACGCCTCAGCTGGTGTCTTCATGCCCAGCGCCTGATGCGGCCGGCGGTGGTTATAAAAGCCGATCCAGTCACCAATGATGCG
>WNDX01000161.1 GCA_009914615.1 Herbaspirillum frisingense | reverse complement strand
GCGCCTTCTATGCGATTCTTGTTCATCGGCTCGCGATTTACGCTCCACGCTTCCTTCCCACACTCGGTCACCCTCATGCAGTTGCGCTTCACTTCATTCACTGTGACCAGCTCATGGCGGGACTTGCACCCGCAGGAGTGCGCCCATGCTGGGCGCACAAAGAAACTGGCCAGTTGCCTGCTGGCCTTGAGCCTGGCGGCGGGCGCCGCGCCGCTGGTGCTGGCCCAGACGGGCGCCGCACCTTACATGAATGGCGGCATCGGCGGCGGCGAACAGGACAAGATCAAGGCCGCGGCCAAGGATTACAACCTGCACCTGCTGTTCTCGCAGAACAACGGCGAATACATCAGCGACGTCAAGCTGGAGATCAGCGACGCCAAGGGCGCCACGGTCTTCACGCTGCCGTCGGCCGGTCCGATGACCAACGTCCAGCTGCCGGCCGGCAAATACAAGGTGAAGGCGACCTACAAGGAAGAAACCAGGAGCCAGGATGTCAGCGTCATGGGCGGCAAGGCCAGCAACCTGTCCTTCCGCTGGGGCGGCGCGGACAAATAAGCGAACAAATAAGCGGGCCAACTCGCGGGCAAATGCGCCCGCATCCCCGATCAGTAGCTGAAGTTGCGGTTGCCGTAGGCTTCGCGGGCGGCGTCGCACACCTTGATCTGGGCGGCGCTCATGCCCGAGGTGCCGTTCATGGAGCACTGATCGGCGACCGACTTGGCCTCATCGATGTGCTGGCGGAAATAGGCGTAGTCCTTCTTGCCGGCGATCGCATCGCAAGCCGATAGCAAAGGCAGTGCGACGCACAGCAGTGCGGACAGGCGAATGACGTTGTTCATGCTGCGGTTCCCCTTGGTGTGCGGGCCGGGCCCGGCGATATGCAGAAGCGCGATCGGGCTGGCGTACCTCAAGACCGGCTGGCGTCTGCGTGCAATCCTGCGTGCCGGACCTGCACGATCCGGCGTCCAGCGCCCCGCGGCCTCCTCCCCGGAAACCAGCGGTGTCATCGCTGCGACGCCGCAAAGTATAGTCAGCAAATCCGGATTGCTCAATGGAAATTTCGTGCAAACCCGCTGTGCCGCCCGGATTGCGGCGCACTGTATCGCCGGCGATGACAACATTGCCTGCGAAAAGTGCCAAAATAAAAAGGCCGGTCGCATCGACCGGCCTTTGTCATTTCAAGCGCCCGTCGGCATCAGCCCCGGCGGCGCAGCAGCGCGTACAGGATGATGGCGCCGAAAGTGGCGGTACCGATGCCGCCCAGCGCGAAGCCGCCCTGCTTGAGCGTGAAGTCGCCCGCGCCCAGCACCAGGGTCACGGCCGCCACGATCAGGTTGGTGTTGTTGGAGAAATCGACCTTGTTCTCCACCCAGATGCGCGCGCCGGACACCGTGATCAGGCCGAACACCACGATCGATACGCCGCCCAGCACCGCGCCCGGAATGGTCAGGATGACGGCGCCGAACTTGGGCGAGAAGCCCAGCAGGATGGCGATCACCGCCGCCACCACGAACACCAGCGTGGAATAGATCTTGGTCACGGCCATCACGCCGATGTTCTCGGCATAGGTGGTCACGCCGGTGCCGCCCGCGCTGCCCGAGAGCATGGTGGCCAGGCCGTCGCCGATGAAGGCGCGGCCGATGTAGCGGTCCAGGTTCTGGCCGGTCATGGCCGACACGGCCTTGATGTGGCCCAGGTTTTCCGCCACCAGGATGATGGCCACCGGCGCCAGCAGCGCCATCGCGCTGCCCTGGAACACCGGCGTGGCGAAGTGCGGCACGCCGAACCAGGCGGCATTGGCCACGCCGGAGAAATCGATGGGCTTGCCCAGTCCGGCGCCGTTGGTCAGAACCGCGTACAGCAGATAGGCCAGCAGCAGGCCGACCAGGATCAGCAGGCGCTGCAGCATGCCGCGCGTGAACACCGCGACGAAGCCCACGCACAGCACGGTAGCCAGCGCCATCCAGGCGTCGAAGCTGTTGCCGGTCACGCCCTTGACTGCGATCGGCGCCAGGTTCAGGCCGATCACCGCCACCACCGAACCGGTCACCACCGGCGGCATCAGCGCTTCGATCCAGCGCGTGCCCACGCCCGAGACGATCAGGCCGATCACCGTATAGGCGGCGCCGCAGGCGATGATGCCGCCCAGCGCCACGCCCAGGTTGGCGTTGGCGCCCTGGCCGGCATAGCCGGTGACGGCGATCACCAGGCCGATGAAGGAAAAGCTGGAGCCCAGATAGCTCGGCACGCGGCCGCCCACCAGCAGGAAGAACAGCAAGGTGCCCACGCCGGACATCAGGATCGCCAGGTTGGGATCGAACCCCATCAGCAGCGGCGCCAGCACCGTCGAGCCGAACATGGCCACCACGTGCTGCACGCCCATGGCCAGCGTCTGCGGCGCCGGCAGGCGCTCATCGGCGGCGATGACGGCGCCCTGGCCGTCGTTGGTGCTGCTGCGCAGCCGCCATTGGGGGAAATAAGAGCCCGGCATGGATATCCCTTTCGTTATGAATTATTGGATTTGCTTTGAACGGGGGCTAGTGTATTGAGCGGCAGGCCAAATAACAATTGGTCTGGCGGCCCGCGCGGTAAAAAACAGCAAAAAGAGTGACGCACGCGCGCCGCTTGCCGCGCGGCGGTGCAAGAAACCGGCGTGGTGCGGGCCAACGCCCCAAAACAGACAGCCGGGTGCACGCCGCGAGAAAATTTGCGGCACCGCATCATGGGCATGCTTCTTGCGCCGCGAGAGCGGTTAGAATCACGCCGCCGCGCCCAAGAACGCCATGTCCATGATGAACCTCACCACCCCCGCCCTGCTGTTTCCCGCCACCTCGCTGTTACTGCTGGCCTATACCAACCGCTTCCTGGTGCTCGCCCAGCTGATCCGCAATCTGCAAACGCAGGACAGGAACGACGGCCGCGACCTGGTGATCCGCCAGATCCTCAACCTGCGCAAGCGCATCGTGCTCACGCGCTACATGCAGGCGCTGGGCGTGTCCAGCTTCATCATGTGCGCGGTGTCGATGTTCCTGATCTTCGTCGAGCGCGACCGGCTGGCCGAAATCTTCTTCGGCATCAGCCTGTTCCTGCTGGTGCTGTCGCTGACGGTGTCGCTGTGGGAAATCATGATCAGCACGCGCGCCATCGAAATCACGCTGGAAGACATGGCCCAGAAACTGGGCAGCGCCACCACCAACGGCCCGCGTCACTCGTCGGAATGAAGCGTTTTCACCAGCCGCGCGAATTTTGTTGAACGCAGCGCGGCGGGGAAAATGTGATAATCGACCGGCCTTGCCCGGCGCGCCCGCGTGCGGATCGGCGCCGGCAAGCCCACCCTCGACTACGGAGACCCACATGATCCTGGAACTGGCGGACATCCGCATCCAAGCCGGCAAGCAAGCCGAATTCGACGAAGCCATCACGCGCGGTATCGCGCAAACCATCGCCAAGGCCAAGGGCTACCTCGGCCACAAGGTGCAAAAAGGCGTGGAATCGCCGGAGCGCTACCTGCTGATGGTGCACTGGGCAACGCTGGAGAACCACACGGTCGATTTCCGCGAATCGCCCGCCTTCACCGAATGGCGCGGCATCGTCGGTCCCTTCTTCGCCGGCGCGCCCCAGGTCGAGCATTTCTCGCTGCTGACCGAATCGACCTGAGCTGGCGGCTGCAGCCCGGCCCTCGCCGGGTCGCGGAACGATTGCGCCGCGGCCCGGACTAACGGGCTTGCAGACCGCCTTTGCGGCTTGCCATGATGACAAGGCGCCCGCGCCGAACGCCCACGCACAGCCACAACAAGAGCGCCCGTCCAGCCGCGCGCCAGGAACATCCGGATGACCAGACTGCCCCGCTTCGCCTCCGCTCCCCTGCATGCCCGCCGCCGCACCCGCCTGATCGCCGGCGCCTGCTCGCTGACCGCGGCGCTGGCCCTGGGCGGCTGCAACAACTTCAGCGGCGAGGAGCAGCGCCAGGCCGACGTGATCGGTTCCTTCTACCGCATCCATATCAAGAACAACGCCCCCGGCCTGCCCTCGGCCGAGGAGCTCAAGCAATACCAGCCGCTGGTGAGCCGCGCGCTGTACACCCTGCTGACCCAGGCCGAAGCCGCCGACGCGCGCTACCACGCAGTGGCCGGCACCCAGGCGCCGCCCATTGTGGAAGGCGACCTGTTCACCTCGCTCTACGAAGGCGCGACCTCGTTTTCCGTGAAATCCTGCGATACCGACGATGTGCGTTCATCCTGCCAGGTGTCCTTCCAATACAAGAAGGACGGCGCCCAGGAAGCCTGGAACGACAAGATCCTGCTGGTGCGCGAAGACGACCAGTGGCGCATCGATGACATCGAATTCATCGGCAACGACCAATCCTCGCAGCGCGAATATCTCACCGATACGCTGACCGACGCCATCAAGGAAGCCGAGTAAACGCCGTTAAAACAAGCCAGCGGCAAGCGCATCGCCCAGCCCTGAAGCCCCGCATGCCGTTTCCGCGGTGCAAGCCGGCGATCCGGCGGATCGCCCCGTCTCGCGGGCCTGTGCAGGGGAATTGGCGGACTTTTGGTGATGTGTTCTCGGCCTGCCCGCGCGGGCAAACGGCGTAAGCTTGCCTGCAAGAATGCTTGTCGTTTTTGCCACCGGCGACCTGCCGGGCAAAGCCGGGCATGGGGATGCGCCGGCTGGACATCGCGGCACCTCGCGCAACGCACCATCGCGGACAGGCGGCAGCCATGCCGGGCCTGTCCTTGGGCGCGTCCATCGCGGCAAGACGAGCAACACTGGATACGGACATGCAATGCGCGCCGCCCGCCTGCCGCGGAACGGCGCATGGGGAGAAACGGATTGAAGCGGATCGGCACAACACTCATCGTCGCTGCAAGCCTGCTGCTTGCGGCCTGCTCGGGCAATGACGAGGGCAAGGCGAAAGAGCTGATCAACGACTTTTACCAGGCGCACCAGGCCGCCCATCCCTCGGGCGCGCTGACGCTCAAGGAACTGATCACCTTCCGCCGCTTCCTGTCGGTGCCGCTGTTTGACCTGCTGAAGGATGTGTCGGTGGCCGAAGAGGCGCGCGTCGCCCAGTCCGCCGCCGATCCGTTGCCGCCGCTGGTCGAAGGCGACATCTTCACCGGCAACCCCAGCGGCGCCTCCACCTTCCGCGTGATCAAGTGCGAAGCCCAGGAGCGCGAAGCCACCTGCGCGGTGGAACTGATCTTCAGCGACGCCAAGCTCAAGTCGCCCGCCAAGTGGACCGACCGCATCCAGCTCACGCGCGACGCGCGCGGCTGGGTGATCGACGACATCGTCTATTCCGGCGGCAACGCGCCCCTGCGCAACGGCAACCTGCAAGACGCGCTGCGCAAGGTCTTGAAGCGCGATACCGCGCCCTTGCAGTAACTCCACTTTTGTCGAGCCAGCCGCGTGATCGCGGCCCGCACTTCGGTGCGCGGCTGCGGATAGCCGCACAGGCTCTATAATCGTGCGATTGACCATTGACGAACCTCGCGATGTCCGACACCACCTTCCTCTGGCACGACTACGAAACCTTCGGCGCCGTTCCGCGCCGCGACCGCCCCGCGCAGTTCGCCGCCATACGCACCGACGCCGAACTCAACGAGATCGGCGAGCCCATCATGATCTATTGCAAGCCGGCGCCGGACTACCTGCCTGACCCGGTGTCCTGCCTGATCACCGGCATCACCCCGCAACTGTGCCTGGAGCGCGGCCTGCCCGAGCATGAGTTCGCCGCGCAGATCGAACAGGTGCTGGCCGAGCCCGGCACCATCGGCGTGGGCTACAACACCATCCGCTTTGACGACGAGATCACGCGCTTCATGTTCTGGCGCAACCTGATCGATCCGTATGCACGCGAATGGCAGAACGGCTGCGGTCGCTGGGACCTGCTGGACGTGGTGCGCCTGACCTATGCGCTGCGCCCGGAAGGCATCGAATGGCCGCGCAAGGAAGACGGCAGCGTCAGCTTCAAGCTGGAACATCTCTCCAAGGCCAACGGCCTGCTGCACGAAGCCGCGCACGATGCGTTGTCGGACGTGCGCGCCACCATCGCGCTGGCGCGCCTGATCCGTAACCGTAATCCGCGCCTGTTCGACTTCGCGCTGGCGCTGCACAAGAAAGACAAGGCGGCCGCCGAGATCGGGCTGCCGGTGAAGCGTCCGTTCCTGCATGTATCCGGCATGTTCCCGGTGGCCAACGGTTGCCTGGCAGTGATGTGGCCAGTGGGCATGCATCCGACCAACAAGAATGAAGTGATCGCCTGGGACCTGTCGGCCGATCCGGCCGAACTGGCCACCCTGGACGCGGCCACCGTGCGCGAGCGCATGTTCAGCAAGCGCGACGCGCTGCCGGAAGGCGTCACCCGCCTGCCGGTCAAGAGCATCCACCTGAACAAATCGCCAATGGTGGTCGGCAGCCTCAAGACGCTGAGCGCCGCCCGCGCCGCCGAACTGGGCATCGATGTGGAAACCGCGCTGCGCCACGCCGACATCGCGGCCGCGCTGCCGGATCTGAGCGCGCTGTGGCGCGAGGTCTATCACCGCGAGCCGGAAGACACGCCGGATGTGGACGAGGATCTGTACGGTGGCTTCGTCGGCAACGGCGACCGCCGCCAGCTGCAGCAACTGCGCTCGCTGCCGCCGCAAGAACTGGCGCGCACCAGCGTCGCCTTCGATGATGGCCGGCTCAACGAGATCCTGTTCCGCTACCGCGCGCGCAACTTCCCCGATTCGCTCAGCGCGGAAGAAGCCCAGCACTGGGAAGAACATCGCGCCGCGCGCCTGTTCGAGGGCACGGGCGGCGCGCGCACCATTGCGCAACTGTTCGAGCAGATCGACCAATTGCAGGAAGAAGCGGACGACGAACGCACCCAGGACATCCTCGGCGCGCTGTACGACTATGCGGAGATGATCGCGCCGGCCAACATGTGACGGCGCGTTTTCCGCACGCGGGCCGAGCGCCCGCGGCTTGGCGTGATCGGCCGCGCCGCCGCTTTATTCTTCGGCCGGGCGACCTTGCGACTTCAGCTTGCCGATGAAGTCGCGCATGGCCGGCTGGATCTCGTCGAACAGCGGATGCTTGCGGTTCTTCAGCATCACCTCCGACAACAGCTTCAACCCCAGCGCCAGCTGCGCACTGGTATCGGCATCGAACTGGCCGTTGCCGCGCACCTTGCCGATGATGGCGAAGATGTCGTCGTGATTGCCGGCTTCGAAGCTGACCGGAGCGTGCTGCGCCTGGCCTTCGGAGGCGGTGGCCAGATGTTCCAGCGTGATGCGGTAGCGGTGTTCTTTCATGGAATTTCCTTGTGTGTGTTCAAGAGGAGTGGAGAGGCGGGATGCTGCCGGCTACCGATCCCCCACTCGTGCCTGGACGGTGCACCGGCGCTCCCGATCAAAGGCCTGACGCTCTCCGGCCGAGCGCCTGATCGCGCCGTTTCGCGGCCTTCGTCCTTGTCGGCGCGCCTCAGGAGCGCTCGATGTCCACCGCAGCCTTGTCGATGAGATCGACGATGGCATGCAATTCTTCCTTCGACAGCTGTCCCTTGGCCAGCCGCGTGTGCAGCGCCATACGGAAGTTCTGCACGGCGCGGCGCAGTTCAGGCGAATCGGCGTCCGGACGTTCCTGGCGGCGAATCTCGAACTTGCGCAGCACCTGCTGCAGCATCTCGGCGTTTTCCTGCAGATGCGCCTCGCCGTCGGCGCTGATGCGGTACAACTTCTTGCCGCCGTCCTCGGTTTCCACCGAGGCGTAGCCCATCTCTTCCAGCAGCGTCAGCGTGGGATAGACCACGCCCGGGCTCGGGCTGTAGCCGCCGCCGACCAACTGCTCGATGGCCTTGATGATTTCATAGCCATGGCGCGGCTTTTCCTGCAGCAGGTGCAGCATCACGACCCGCAAGGCGCCCTGCTCGAACATGCGCGCCCCGCGGCCGCCTTCACGGCCGCGCGGGCCGTGACCATGGCCGTGATCGTCGAACATGCCGCCGCCGTGATGGGGGCGGTCGAAACGGTGGTGCTTGGGGCCGTGACCGGCGCGCGCGAACAAATGTCTGAACATCATGGTGTTTCCTTTTCGTCTGGTTCTTTGAAAACCGGCCGCCCGGTATGGACGGCCGTCATCGATCGATGAATCTAAGATATATCTTAGAAATAGCAAAATCAAGATATATCTTAGAATATTTTTTATTTCCAAATGGCAATCAAATGGAAAGGAAGCTGCCCCATGGGGCCGGGCCGGCGAGGGAGGAAAGGCAGGAAGGTGGAAAGGATGTGCCGCAGAAACGGCCGCTACCGAAGGAGCAAAGGCGCGGAAGAAAGCAATGAGAAGCGCGGGATCAGGATGGAAAATACCGCATCGCTATCCGCTCAGGCAGAGTGCAAGACCGATCCGGCCCGGATGCGATCCAGATGCGATCCGGATCGATTCATCGAAATATCAAGCCCGGCTGGCGTGCCACTGCGCGACCAGCGCCAGACAAGCACGCAGATCGCCGTGCACCAGCTCGCAGGCATGCGCCAGCATCAGATTGCGCGGCAGTCCGAAATCCTCGATCAGCATGCCCTCGCGGCAATAACCCGGCGCCGACTGCGGCACCTGCGCGACCAGATCCAGCGTCGGCGTGTTGTAACACCACACCTTCTTGCCCCGCCCGACGGCATAACCGATCTCGAACACGGTCCCCGAATCGGGTTCGTGGCCGCGGAAATCGCGGACATTCGCCACGACATAATCGGCGGACTCGATCAGCGCCATGTTGATCTCGAAAATACCCCGCGACACCTCCGCCTTGGTCGCCCCGCTCACCTCATCATCCCCCGGACACAAGGCCACCAGGCCAAGCTCGGCGCACCACTGCTTGATGCGCGCCTTCTGCTGCGCATAATCGCGCTCGAAGACATCGGGGCCTGCGGTGTAGATGCGGGGGAGATGCTTGGACATACCGGGATCGTGACGGGATGGGTGAAACGATTCAGGATACGCGAAAAGACCTGGAGTGGCGAATTGGAGGGCTCCTTCGCGCGGCGTGGCGCCGGCTTCGATATACCAGCGTGTGGTCACTTGCTCCGAACGGGTTCGGCGAGGCGCGACGGACGACGCTGGGTGCCGGCCTGCGCCGGGGCGACTGAGAAGAGAAAACAGCGCCATGATGAAAAGAACCAGGGCGATGGTTGAGGCGATTGCAGACCACAGGCGTGGAAGGCGAGAAGTCCCCTCCGAAGTCGAACACGAGGAATGCCCAGCAAGGCCGCAGGCGAGCGCCCTCCCGATGCCGCAGGCGAGGCGTCCGCCTTTCCCCCTTTGGGGGCCAGCCGTCGGAGCGCGGTAAAAAATGGATCAGAACGGCAGTCGGAGCGAAGCGACTCTGCCCTTCCCATTGTTTACCGCGCTCCGAAGGGTACCCTCCGCAGGAGGGCTGGCACTTAGGGGGCCGCTTTCTTTGCTCAGTTTCTTTGGCGGGCTGTATAGACCGGTGACATAGGTAACAGATGTTCCGGGACATAGGTAACACTTTTGGGGTTCGAAACGAAGCCCAAAGGATGGACCATCATGCCCTGGAAAGCTGTTGACATCATGACACTACGAGAA
>WNDX01000160.1 GCA_009914615.1 Herbaspirillum frisingense | reverse complement strand
GTTTGACTACATTGAGGTTGACTACAATCGGATCCGGCTGCACTCGACCCTGGGCTACCTCAGCCCAGAGCAGTACGAGCTGGCCAATGTCGCTTAGATAGGTGTCCGTAAATCAGGGGCAAGATCACCTTGCCGGCGCGCGTGAGGTTGAAGGCGCCGCCAAGGTTGGGAATGCCCAAGCCCTTGGCAATGACGCTGCTGACGATGCGTCGCGGGACGATACGGAATTCCCCCTTGAACACGCTGTACATCCAGCGCAGTTCTTCACCAGTCAGTTCGATGTTCATTTTGATTTCCTTTTTCCAGGCGGAAATAAAATTCATGCTATCACGAATGACTTTGACTTTCCTCAAGGAAATTCCCTGCTGAGCGCAAAAAGAACACAATCGCTTGGCAAGCCGCCAAGAAGAGAAGGAAATTCGTTGGAGATTTGCCGCAAAGCTTGCCTGGCCTGCCATTGCGGTGCGCGGAAAATAAAACGGCGGCTCAGCCGCCGTTGAAGAATTCGTTGAGCAGGAAGTGTTGCAGCCCCTTGGTGTCGGCCACGCGCGCCGACAGTACCACCACCCGCCCCAGGCGCTGGGAGTCGAAGCTGAAATCGCCCGAATAGTATCGGCGGATCAGCGCGATCATGCTGTCCACCACCGCCAGCTCGACGTTGCCGCCGGGGCCGGCATCCACTTCGATGAGCTGCTTCTGGCTGCGGCGCTGATCCGTGGTCCAGCCAAGGAAGGAATACTGCGCCACGCGCGGCCCCTTGCTGACAATCTGGAACACGCCGTTGGTACCGCGTCCGCGCTGCTCCTGGAAGGCGATATTGGCCTTGGCGATGTCGTTGGCGGAAGGGTTTTCCGCCGCGCGCGCAGCCGCGTTCTCCTGCGCGGCCGCTTGCTCAAGCGCTTGGCGGCGTTCGCGGTTGCGGTTGGTCGCGGTCATGAAATCCTCTTCCGGCGCAGGCTGGGTCGCCACGGCGGGGGCCGTGTCCCGGGGCGAGACCGGCACCGCCGGAGCGGGCTCCGCGCGCCGGGGCGTGGGCGCGGCGCTCCGCCTGGGAGCCGCTTTGGCGGCCTGCTTTTTGGGCGGAGTCTGCGCCTTCTTTGGCGGCTCCGGTTCGGCCTTGGGTGCTTCAGGCTTGGGCGCCGGTGCGGGCGGCCTGATGAAAGTGACCTGCAGCGGGGAGTCGGGCTTGCCCGCGAATTGCATCTTGGGCGGTTCGACGTTCAACTTGGCGCGCAGGAACAGGAACAGCCCCGCGTGGATGAGCACGGACAGCACCAGGCCGAGCGCGGTGTGGCGCCGGGCTCGGGAGAGGCTATCTGTACGGGTGAACGAACTGAAAAAACTCATACCTTGCGGCAGCGGTTCCTGGTAGTCGGCCGGACGGCGAAAACGATCCGGGAAATGCCGTGGCGCCCCATGCGCCATCGGTCTTGGCCTGCCCTGCCATTTCCGCCAATTTTTGGACGCAATATTTTAACGTCTTTTGGACACGCTTCCGCCCGGGGGTTCCGCGTATTTTTCGAAGGGGCATGAACGGCGGCACGATTTATCCGACGCCAACCCCGCGGCGCGCTCAGCGGCGCCAGTGTCCGCGACCGCCCCAGCCGCTGCTGTATCCGAAATAGAATGATGAGGAAGGGTACGAATACGCCGGGTAAGCCGGATAGGCTGGATAGGCATAGGGGTAGTACGCAGGCTGGGCCGGATAGACGGCAGCGCTGTCGTAATAAGGATCGTAAGGCACCGCCACGCAGCCGCCCAGCATCAGCGCCGCAGGCACGACGAGCAGGTAAAGGTAACGCTTCATTGCAATTGCTCCTTGGGCGCAATAACGCCATCGCAAACTATGGCCCAGCCCGGCGCAAGCTGCCATTGCGCTTACCTTTTGTTACGCAGCTCAAGCATTCAAGGTGAATTTCTTTGCAGAAAATCTTCACCGCTGTCTCTACTGTCTATACCTCACCGGCCATAATCGGATAAAGCTCTGCTTATATAATTGCCCGTAAATTGTCGACTGGCACCGCGCTGCGTGACAGCAGCGGACGGGGCACAAGAACAGACCGAGACCCGCAACACCGGCCTGCGCCTGGCGCGCCGGCCATCAAGGACACCAGCCCATCATGACCAACACCAGCACCCCTCGCCCGCCCGTCGTCGTCATCGCGCCCGATTCCTTCAAGGGCTCGCTCACCGCGGAGGAAGTCGCGGCCGCCATCGGCGCCGGCATCCATGCCGCCATCGCGGGCGCCGAAGTGCGCCTGCGGCCGATCGCCGACGGCGGTGAAGGCACGCTGGACGCGCTCATGCACGCCGGCGGCGAGCGCTTGGCCATTTCCTGCCGCAATGCCGCCGGGCAGTTCGCCGAAGCGCCGGTGGGCATGCTCAAGGATGGCAGCGCGGTCATCGAATCGGCCGCCATCGTCGGCCTGACCGATGCTGCCGGCACCGCCGTGGCGGTCGAGCGGCGCAGCACGCTGGGCGTAGGCGACGCGATGAAGAAACTGCTGGATCGCGGCGCCCGCCATTTCCTGGTCGGCCTGGGCGGCAGCAGCACCAATGATGGCGGCGCCGGCCTGCTGGCGGCGCTGGGCGTCGTGTTCTACGACGCCCATGGCGACGTGGTGGCGCCGCAGCCGGCCGAGCTGCACAGGGTCGTGCGTGTGGACGCATCAGGCATCGATGGCCGTATCAAGGAGGCTAAGATCGTCGCCATGTCGGATGTAGATAATCCCTTGTGCGGCGACGTCGGCGCCACCGCCGTGTTCGGTCCGCAAAAAGGCGTCACGCCGGAACAGGTCGCCGAACTGGATCGCACGCTGGGCCATTTCGCCTCGGCGCTGGAAAAGGAGTTGGGCCGCTCCGCCGCCGACAAGCCGGGCGCCGGTGCTGCCGGCGGCCTGGGCTATGCCTTGCTGATGCTGGGCGCGGAATTCCGCTCGGGCGCGGAAACCGTGGCCGACCATATCGGCCTGGACGATGCGCTGGCCGGCGCCGACTGGCTGATCACCGGCGAAGGCCGCAGCGATGCCCAGACCCTGCACGGCAAAGCTCCCTTCATCGCCAGCCAGCGCGCCCGTCGCGCGGGCGTGCCGACTACGCTGCTGTCGGGCGGCATCGATCGCAAATCGCTGGCCGAATTGCAGGGCAGCTTCTCCGGCTGCTTCTCCATCGTCTTCGGCCCCGGCAGCCTGCAGGATGCCATTGCCGACGCGCCGCAATTGCTGCGCGCCAGCGCCGAGCAGATCGCCCGCCTGTGGCAGACCGCGGCAGCGGCCCGCCAGTAAATCCGGCTTGGAGTCCACAGGCCGGGTTGTTCACACAATCCGGGGACAGGCCTGTGGAAAAGCTGAGGAAAATTCACCCAAGCCCTTGATTGGCCAGCGTTTTCCTTCGGCGGTGCGAAAGCGTGCAGATACCCTTTCCCCTCATCGTTTCGGCCCGAAACCGGCGACGATGGCGCCCCGGATGCGCGTGTCGCGGCACTTATCCCCCTCCCTGCCCCACTTATCCCCAGAAAATGGGGGCAAGCCTGTGGAAAACGCTAGGAAGACTCAGCTAAGTAATTGTTATAAATAGTTTTTTCTTCTCTGGGCGCGGTGAGCGCATGCCCCGCAAAAAATGCGCTCCCGCATCAGGAAGCGGTCAGCCCGAACACGTCCGCCAGCAACTCATAAGAGCGCATGCGCGCGCGGTGATCATAGATGATGCTGACCGCCATCACCTCCGAAGCCCGATACGCCTGCGCCACCGCCTCGATGTCATCTCGCACGCGCTGTGGGCTGCCGACAATGGCGCGTCGTCCGGGCGGCAAGGCATCCATGGGCATGTGATGCTGCTCGAAGAAACGCAGCGCCGTTTCCACCGAAGGAATCTTGTCCAGGCGCCGGCCCGTATGCATATGGATCAGGCGCATGACGTAGCTGCTGGCCAGCAGCCTGGCTTCTTCATCGGTCTCCGCGCAGATCACCTGCACCGCCACGCCGCTGTGCGGCGTCTGCAGCGCATCGGAGGGCGTGAAGTCACGATGATAGGCGGCGCACACGCTCTCCCCCGCGGCCTGGATGAAGTCGGCGAACATGTAAGGCAAACCCAGCTCCGCCGCCCAGATGCCGCTCTGCGCGGATGATCCCAGCAGCCAGGTTTCCGGCGATTCCGGGCGCCCCGGCAAATCGGCCAGGCGCGCGAAAGGATGATCGGCGGGGACACGATCCCATTGATAGGCCAGCAGTTCGTTCAGTTGCTCGAAGAAATCGTCGGGAGCACGCTGGCGCCGGTCGCGCTGCAAGGCCGAGGCCGTCAGCGAATCGCTGCCCGGCGCCCGCCCCAGCCCCAGATCGATGCGCCCCGGATAGAGACCGCTCAGCATGCCGAAGGATTCGGCCACCTTCAACGGGCTGTAATGCGGCAGCATCACGCCCCCGCTGCCCACGCGCAGGCGCTGCGTCGCCGCGGCAATCGGCCCGATCAGGACTTCCGGGCTGGTGCAGGCCAGCGAAGCGCTGCCATGATGCTCGGCCACCCAATAACGGTAAAAGCCCAGGCGATCCGCCAGCCTGGCGAGTTCCAGCACATTGCGCAAAGCCTGGGCGCTGCTGCTGCCTTCAGACACGGGAGCCTGATCGAGGACACTGATCTTCATCGCGGTACATTCCAATTCTGGGATAAGGCGAACGCGGCAAATCGCGGACACCATCGAAGCAAGCGACGATAACAGCAAACGCATTCCGGCGTGCGACAGGGTCGACGACGACGTCTTTCGCGCGCTCCGCACGGACGGGAAATACCCGGCGCAATCAAAGAAATGCCCTGGAGAAAATCCCCAAACTCCTTTGCCGGCGTGGCTTTCCGGCAATTTTAAATTTGCGTAAAGTGGGGTGATTCAGGTCCATCCGCTGACGAGACTCAAGCCCGGCATTACGCATCAAGCGGCGCGTCATCCGGTGCGCCGCATCGCCACACGCGCAGCCACGGCAACCATGCCCTCGCCTTGATCCGCTTGCGCTTCGATTGTCCCACTCAAAACTCAAAGGAAACGACCATGAAGAAGTGCTTCGCAAGCGCCCTGCTTGCCTCGCTTACGGGCTCGCTCGCCGCGGGCGGCGCCGCGCACGCGGCCACCAGCACCACGCCGATCACCTTCAGCAACGATATTTCCACCAACATCGGCAACACGCTGACCGGCGCGGGTTCCTTCACCGATATCTACACCTTCAGCTATACCTCGCAGTTCGACGTCACCTCCGCCATCATCTCGATCTCGCAAGGCACGGGATCGGGCCTGACCTTTTCCAGCTTCACGCTCACCAACACCACCACCGGCCAGATCCATACGGGGACATCGAGCATCAACGCGATTCTGCAGACTTACACCATCAAGGCATCCAAGCTCAGTATCGGCGACTATGTGCTCTCCGCCAGCGGCAGCGCCGCCGGCCTGGGCGGCAGCTATGGCGGTAACATCAATGTGGCGGCGGTGCCGGAAGCCTCCACCACCGCGATGATGCTGGCCGGGCTGGCCGTGGTCGGTCTGATGGCAGCGCGACGCCGACACAAGGCCACTGCTGTTCCCGATCTGGATCTGGGTCGATTCGCAGCGGCATGACACGCGCACGAGAAATGCAAAACGCCCGGCAGCTGCCGGGCGTTCTTATGGGTGTTTGAAAACCGTCGTCGCGGCGCGGATCGTTCAGGTCGCGCGGCGCGCGCCGCTGCCGGAGCGTGACGTCCCCGACAGCGTCTTGACCACGCCACGGCCGAAGTGAATGCCATAGGTTTCGACCGTGCGGAACAGCAGCCACGACACCGCATACACCGGCGGCAGCACCAGCACCAGGCAGATCACGAAGCGCACCGGCGACGGCAGCGCCACGTAAGCCTCCTGGCGCGCGAGCAATCCGGCCACCGGCAACAGGATCAGCAGGTGAACCAGATAGGTGCAATACGAAGTATCGCCCAGGAAGCGCGCGACGCGTCCCGAGAACCACTTGCGCATCTCGCGCACCGGACGTGATGCCAAGCCGCTGCCGGGCAAGGTGCCGTTGTTCATCAGATAGAACATGCCAATCACCATCAGCACACGGAACAGCGTCATGAAATGCGGTTCGCCGCCGCCCAGGTGACGCTGGATCAGCGCCCACACCACCAGGATGCCGAGCGCCGACAGCATGGGCTTGAGCATCGGTCCTTCCTGCCGTGCAATGGCGATCCACATGCCGGCCATGAAGATGTAGAGCTTCATGAAGATCAGCGACGGCATTTTAAAAGCGCGCGAAATAAGCCGGGAACAGGAACCACATCAGTCCGCACACCGCCAGCGCGGCGATCGAACCACGGAACGCGCCAAAACGCCAGAAGGCCAGCATCAGGAACGGGAACACCAGATAGAACTGCATCTCCAGTCCGATCGACCAGTCCGGTAGCGCGGTGCGGAAGGCGAAATCCGGCAGGAAGCCGAAGGCAAAGCTGAAGTGGGCCAGATAATTATCCAGGCTACCGTCAAGATAACGATGCAGCGGCGTCATCGTCGAAGGCCATACCGATGCGATCGCCGAGCGATCCTGGGCGAGCATGCTGCCCATCGCTATCGCCACGATCAGCAGCAGGTAGTAAAGCGGCGCAATGCGGAAGAAGCGGCGCAGCCAGAACATGGTAAAGGTGCGCGGCGCGTCCCACGGTTCGGCGCGACGGCGCAGGAAATAGTTATGCGCCATCAGGAAGCCGGACAGCAGCATGAACAGATCCACCGCGATGCCACCCCAGGAGAGCACCGGGATGTCGCGCATGCCGCTGAGGATCTGCACGTGCGAAGCCAGCACCCACAGGGCGGCGATGCCGCGCAATCCGTCCAGCCACGGAAGATGGGTCTGTCGACCTGCGGGGATGGGGAAGCCTTCATTCATGGCGCATTACCTTTCTGTCCGGTTATCGAATCGGACACGGGCGCATGCCGCCAGCCCGCCATGCCGATTCGCAATCTTTTGTTGCTTCAGAGACTGCAATCGAAATCAGCTGGTTCCCGATTTCAGGCTACCGTTTTGTAACTCTCGGCCACGGTGCAAAGGCAGATGGGATCAGGGATACAAGCGCATGCGCCGGAGCGGGGCTCCGGCGTGAAGACGGGATTTTTTTGTCGCCGGACGGCGACAGGAAGTGAGGGAAAACCGGAGAAGGAAATCAGGCCATGTTTTCGGCGGGAGCACTCATGCGAGGCTTGCCGGGAATCCTGCGCACCAGCCAGGAACGCACCGCATTCCACTCGCCCGCTTCGGGTTCGTGCTGCGACTTGAACTGCAGATAACGCCACAGCAGTTGCAAGCCCTGCCGTGTCGTCGCCAGGCGACGATAGTCCAGCTCGCGCTCGACCTCGGGAGAGCCCTGGAAGCCGGCGCGCACGCTGGCCGCCATCTTCTCGAACTGAGCCGAAAAGTCGCTCTGGCCGCCAACGTCGAACAACAGGCCACCGTGATTGCAGAACGGCGCCGGATCGAAATACGGCTGCCCGCTCACCACCGCGAAATTGCGCGCCAGATAGCGGGAAATGCGCAGCGACATTTCCATCTGCTCATCGAAGCGTCTGGCGCTGACGTTGTTGCCGTGCCAGCGATACTGGATCAATTGCTGCGGCACGTTGTTGCACTTGCCGAGGATGGCCAACTGGCCGAACAGGAAATAGTCTTCCGCCAGGTTCTTGACCGTGATCTGCTGCTCCTGCGGCAGCAGGTTGAGGAAGTCGTTTCCGTAACGCACGCCCAAGCGCGTGACTTCCTTGAAGTCGAGCATCGCGGTCGGGTGGGCAATGGGATTGCGGAAGAAGCTGGCCGCCCCTACCCGCTGCGGCCCCACCGGCATCTTCATGTCGCCGGTGCGTTCGCCGTCGGCGTTGATCACTTCCGCCTGCCCTCCGATGGCAACGCAACCGGGACTGGCGGCGAAGGCCGCCAGCGAAATCTCCATGCGCTGCGGATGGCAGATGTCATCGGCATCGTGGCGCATGACGTAATCGCAATCGCTGATCTCCAGGCCCTTGTTGAGCAATCCGGACAGGCCATCCGCCTCGGGGAAGGAATGCAGCTCCACGCGTGGATCGCGCGCATGATATTGCTCGGCCATCTCGCGGCTGCCGTCGGTGGAGCCGTGATCCAGCACGATCAGGCGCCAGTCCTGGAAGGATTGCGCGCAGACGCTGTCAAGCGATTCCGCGAGGAAGCTGATGCCGTTTTTTACCGGCAGCAAAACATCAATGGTGGCCATACGGAACTCCTGAGATCATTCGGGTCAATGCGCACGACGGTAGAGTCATTCCTCTTGCGCAAGTTTCTTGGCCAGCGCCTGCCAGCGCCAGGTGTCGGCGCACATTGCCTCGATGCCGCGCTGCGCGGTCCAGCCAAGCTCATCCTGGGCGCGCGCGGTGGCCGCGTAGCACATCGCGATATCGCCCGGACGGCGATCCACCAGTTGATACGGTAGTGTCTTGCCGCAGGCCTTCTCGAAGGCCGCCAGCATTTCCAGCACGCTGTTGCCGCGGCCGGTGCCGAGGTTGTAGGTATAGACGCCGGGTCCGTCCTCCAGCTTGAGCAGCGTCTTGAGATGGCCCAGCGCCAGATCGACCACGTGAATGTAATCGCGCACGCCGGTGCCGTCGGGCGTGGGATAGTCGCTGCCATACACCGACAGCGCAGCGCGGCGGCCATCGGCCACTTGCGCGATGAAGGGCAGCAGGTTGTTGGGAATGCCGCTGGGATCCTCGCCGATCAGGCCGCTCTCGTGCGCGCCGACCGGGTTGAAGTAGCGCAGCAGCGCGATGCGCCAGCTGGGATCGGACTTGTGCAGATCGCCCAGGATCTGCTCCACCATCAGCTTGCTGCGGCCGTAGGGATTGGTGGCCGACAACGGAAACTCTTCCGTGATCGGCACGCTGGCCGGATCACCGTACACCGTCGCCGACGAGCTGAACACGATGTTCTTGACCCCATGGCGCGCCATCGCGTCGAACAGTACATTACTGCCGCTGACGTTATTGTCGTAGTAGCGCAGCGGCTGCGCCACCGATTCGCCCACCGCCTTCAGGCCCGCGAAATGGATCACCGCGTGGATCGCGTGCTCGCTGAAGATACGGTCGAGCAAGGCGCTGTCGCGGATGTCACCCTCGATGAAGACCGGCTTGCGGCCAGAGATTTCGGCGACGCGGTCGATCACGCTGACGCGGCTATTGCAAAGGTTGTCCAGCACCACCACGTCATAGCCGGCATGGATGAGCTCGACGCAGGTGTGGGAACCGATGTAGCCGGCGCCGCCGGTGACCAGGATGGTAGAACTCGTCATGTACATTCCTTGTGAAATCAATTCTTGAGGGCCAGCGTTTCCTTGACGACCACGCGCGCCGGCGCACCGACCGCGGTGGCGCCCGGCGGCACATCGTCCAGCACCACCGACAGTGCTCCGATCTTGCAGCCGTCGCCGACATGCACCGCGCCGAACACTTGCGCATAGGCGCCGAACTCTGATCTTGCCCCTGATTTACGGACACCTATCTAAGCGACATTGGCCAGCTCGTACTGCTCTGGGCTGAGGTAGCCCAGGGTCGAGTGCAGCCGGATCCGATTGTAGTCAACCTCAATGTAGTCAAACACATGAGCCTTGGCCTGCTCCCGTGTGGCGAGGTGTTCACCATGGATGGCCTCGACCTTCAGACTGTGGTTCCAACTCTCCATTGCTGCGTTGTCGTAGCAGTTGCCTCTGGCACTCATGCTGGCGATCAAAGCGTATTGCTCCAACAGGGCGCGGTGCTCGCGCGAGCAGTATTGGCTACCACGGTCAGTATGCACGATCACTCCCCGAGGCCGATTGCGAGCAAACAGCGCCATGCGCAGCGCGTCGCAAACCAGCGTAGC
>WNDX01000016.1 GCA_009914615.1 Herbaspirillum frisingense | reverse complement strand
TGAGTGACCACAATTCATCGTCGACAAGTTCTTTAGGCATCGCATCCCGTCAGGAAAAACAAGACAGGAAGTTAACATCAAGTCGGGGAAGTTAACAGCCCCGAAATTTAATTTTGCAACAGCCTCTTAGTGTGCCTATTCCGCTGGTGCCGAGGCCGCCGGCGCCAGCTGTTTGATGAGCTCGCCATGCTGTGGCCAGCCCGCCAGCAATTCCCCGACGTCGGCAATCTCGAACTCGCTGAATTCGAAGCCGGGCGCCACCGTGCATCCCACCAGGCTGTAGCCCGCGGGATCCGCGCAGCGCGCCGCGAACCACGAACCGGCCGGCACCATCGCCTGGAACACCGTATCGTCGCCGGGCGCCATGGCGCCCAAGCGCAGCACAGTGAGTTCGCCGCCGGGACGCAGCACATAGACGTGCAACGGCGTGCCCTGGTAGAAATGCCAGAGCTCGTCCGAGCGTATCCGGTGCCAGGTCGAGTAGGCGCCATTGCAGAGCAGGTAGTAGATCGCGGTCGATGCGCTGCGCACCGCGCTGTCGTTGCGGCGAACCACTTCTTGCGCGTCGCGGTAGGTTTCGCGGAAGTAGCCGCCTTCCGGATGCGGCTGCAATTGCAGGCGAGCGATGAGATCGTCGGGAACGGGCGTGTGCTTGGACATGGCGGCAGCGATGAGATGGAAAGAAGGAACGAGCGCCGATTCTAACAGCCACCGGCGCGGCTGAGCTCGGGCAGACGGCGTTCGGCGGGTCTGTGCGCCCGCCGTTCATCTTGCTTATCCTGCCTGGCCGCGCGCCACGCGGCGTCCCAGGCAGATGACCGCGATCACGCTCAGCAAGGCCGTGCCCATGACGTAGAAGCTGGGCGACATGTTGCTGTGGGTGGCGGCGATCATCCAGGTCACGATCAGCGGCGAGAAGCCGCCGAAGATGGTCACCGAAAAGTTATACGACAATGCCAGGCCGGTGCCGCGGGTACGGGTCGGGAAGATGTCCGACAGCATCGCCGGGATCGGCCCCAGGCAGGCGGCGATCAGCACGCCCACCAGCGCTTGCACCGCGACCAGTGTTTGCATGGTCGGCCAGGTGTTGAGGGCCCAGAACAAGGGATAGGTGGACAGCCCGATGGCCGCCAGCGACATGGTCAGCACCCGGAAGCGGCCGAAGCGATCCGACAAGGAGCCAAAGATCGGCGCCGCGACCATCAGGGTCACGCCCGTCACCAGCGCGCCGAGGAAGGACGAGGTCGCAGGAATATGCAGCTGCTTGAGCGCATAGGTCGGCATGTAGAGCTTGTGCACGTAGTTGAAGGCGGTGGCGCCCGAGACCACGCCGATGCCCAGCAGCAGGTTCAGCCGCTCATGCACCAGCACGCTGCGCAGCGGCGAAGCGTCGCTGGCCTTGGTCTCGGCCTTGGCGCGTTCGAATTCCGGGGTTTCCTCGATCTGGCTGCGGATATAGAAGCCCACCGGGCCGACCAGCAGGCCCACGCCGAAGGCCACGCGCCAGCCCCATTCGGCCAGCTGCACGTCGGTGAGCGAGGCGCTCAGCAAGGCGCTCATGCCGGCCGCCAGCACGGTGGCCAGGCCTTGCGTGGAGAGCTGCCAGCTGGCGAAGAAGCCGCGTCGCTTGGCATCGGCGTGCTCGGCCATGAAGGCGGTCGCGGCGCCGAATTCGCCGCCGGTGGAGAAGCCCTGCAGCATGCGCGCCAGGATCACGATCAGCGGCGAGGCCAGCCCGATCTGGTCGTGGGTGGGCGCAAAGGCGATCATGGCGGTGCCCACCATCATGATGGCGATCGACAGCGTCAGCGAGGCCTTGCGTCCCTTGCGGTCGGTGTAGGCGCCCAGCACCAGCGCGCCCAGCGGACGCATCACGAAGGAAATGCCGAAGGTGCCCACGCTCAGCAGCAACGAGGTGGTCTCGTTATCGGCGGGAAAGAAGAGCTTGCCGATGATCACGGCGAAGTAACCATAGATGAGCAGGTCGTAGAATTCAAGCGCATTGCCGATGCTGGCGGCGCAGATTTCTTTCCAGGGATTGCGCTTGGCCGCGGTGTGGCCGGGTTGAACGGGCTTGGCGGCATCCCGCTGGTTGGCGTCCCGGGATGAGGATTGCTGATGAGTGTGGATGGTCATGAAGGGTCTCCGTCTCGTTGCACCGCGCATTGCGGCGGGCGCGGCCCCACGCTGGCCGCGCAGTGGCTTTGTAAGTGGGACGGAGTATAGGGACGGCGGCACCATGACTGGTGCCGATTGGGCAACCATTCGTGCCGTTCCGGTTGAAGCGCTTAAGCGCTACGGGCGCCGATGTGCTGGATATCGGGGCAAGAATGCGCGCGCGTTTCGGGCCGTCGCCAGCAGAAATCCCGACAAGTCGGCACAATACCGGACTTTGGTATTTCCGCAGTCTTTCGCCCGTCATGAGTCACTTCGCCAAACATCCCCCGAATCATCCGCGTTTCCTGCTGTTCCTGATCTGTGCCTTCGCTTCCGCCGGCCAGCTCGCGATCGACATCTACGTGCCCGCCCTGCCCACCATGGCGCACTTCTACCAGACCTCGCCGCAGGCCATCCAGACCAGCGTGACCGGTTACCTGATCGCCTACGCCTTCGGCCAGTTGCTGTTCGGGCCGCTGGCCGACGCCTATGGCCGCAAGCGCATCCTGGCGCTGGGTCTGGGCATGTTCACCGTGGGTTGCGTGCTGTCGCTGGCGGCCACCAATCTGGAAACCTTCGTCGCCGCGCGCGTGCTGCAAGGCTTCGGCATCGCCGCCACCAACCTGCTGGCCAAGGCCATCATCACCGACTCGTTCTCCGGCCAGGCGCTGGTGCATGCCTTTACCTACATGGCCATCGCCTGGGGCCTGGCGCCCATCATCGCGCCGGTGATCGACGCGCATTTGCAGGAAGCCTTCGGCTGGCGCTCCTGCCTGGTGTTCCTGCTGATTTATTCCTTCGGCATGTGGGCAGTGTTGTGGCGCTATCGCGAGACACTGGCACAGCCGGTACGGCTACATCCCAAGACGCTGGTCAAGAACGCCGGCATGGTGCTGGCCAGCCCGGTGTTCCAGAGCTGCTTCCTGGCCCAGGGCCTGTGCTACAGCATCCTGCTGGTGTTCAACATCGTCGGTCCGTTCATGGTGCAGAACACGCTGCATGAGCCGCCGACCTTCTTCGGTTATCTGGCGCTGGCAATCGGCATGATGTATTTCCTGGGCGGGATTTCCAACCGCATTCACCACCCCAGCCTGCCGACGGCGGAACAACGTCTGCGCATCGGCGCCTACATCATGACGGCCGCCGGTTTCGTCATGTTGGCATTGGCCCTGACGATAGGCCTGCAGGTCTGGACACTGACCGCGCCAGTGCTGGTGATGGCCCTGTGCGCCGGCGCCATGTATCCGACGCTGATGGCCAAGGGCAATTCCATCTTCCCGCACATTGCCGGGCTGACCAGCGCGATCCTGGGCTTCACGCTGCTGCTGGTGTCGTCGGGCATGATGGGCCTGGCCGGCTTCGTCTCCATCCACAGCCTGACGCCGCTGGCGATCTTCTTCTCCATCGTCGGGCTGACGGTGATCGTGATGGTAGGCAAGCTGCTGCATCACCTGAAGGAACCGGCGGCACTGCAACGTGCGCCGGAATCCGCAACGAGCAACTGAACAACCGGTCGCCGAGAGGCAACTAGGAAAAAGGCCGCGTGGAGCGGCCTTTTTCTCTCCGGCGATGGTAGGAATAAATCGATCGTCATGACGCGCGCGGCGTCAGCGCGCCAATGGGCCGGCTCACGCCTGGCATGAACGCCTGCACTGCAACAGTGCTTCACATGCGAAAAGATGTGCAAGTCCGCCACATCCCGGCATTCTTCCATGGAAATTATGCGGATAAGCAGGCACAATTGCCGCTTGGGAATTAATTTATTGCAGAAATATTTTTGAGGGAAAATATTTCCAAATGTTGTCAGATCGGCACATCAGAAAAACCCTGATATCCGGTTAACAGTGTGGGGAATAGGATGACGTCATCGAAACACGTCGCTCATCCTTGTGAGGGAAAAATGGACTTCTTCCAGACCTTGATGCATTACGGCTCTTATGCCATGGCTTTCTACGCGCTGTACGTCGTGGCGGGCTCGCTGGCCTTCGGCTACTACATCTGGCGCCGTGTTTACAAGGAACCCGCGACCAAGCGCCTGCCGGTGACGCGCGAATTGCGCGATTCGGATTCGCACGCCGGCTGAACATCAACGTTGCCGGACATTCATCAACTTTCCGTGATGAATGGCAGGAAAATCTTGGCGTTGCAGGAACATGATCGTCAGCGCCATGATTCCGACGTTGACTGAATAGCGCCGCATCACACAGATCAAATAGAAAAAGGGCTGGATTCACGCGAATCCAGCCCTTTCCGTTTTCAGCGCCCTGCCCGCCCGGTTTCAGTGCGGCAGCCCCAGGTTGCGGTTGGCCGGCACGGCCACCTCCATCAGCCGCGGCGGCGGCAGGTTCAGCCCGTTCATCAATTGCACGAATTCTTCCTGCGAGCGTCCCGCCAGGCGGCTATTGTTGCGTTTTTCCCAGCCTATGGTCGAGACCGACCGGCTCTTGTAGTCGTGCGCCGGCCACACCCGGTAGTCGTCCGGCAGCGCAAACAGCCTGCCGGTCACGCTCTGGTACAGGGCTTCGGCGCTGCCGCTTTGGAAATCGGTGCGGCCGCAACCGTCGATGAGCAGCGTATCGCCGGTGAAGACGTTGCCGCGCCACACGTAGCAGACGCTGCCAGCCGTATGGCCGGGCGTGTGGATCACGCGGATTTCCTCCCCCTAGCCGAACTGCAGCACGTCGCCGTGATTGAGTTGCAGCTCCGCCGGCGCGATGCCGCAGCCGCTGGGCACCGCTGCCTTGGCGCCGGTCAGCTGGCGCAGGCGCCCGGCCGAGGTCACGTGGTCGGCGTGGTTGTGGGTTTCCAGCACATAGGCCAGTTGCAAACCCAGGCGATCGAGCTGGGCCAGGTCGCGCTCGCAGTGCTTGTCCACGGGATCGATCAGCACCGCTTCGCCATGGGCGGCGAGGACGTAGGTAAAGGTGCTCGATTCGGGATCGAACAACTGGATGGGAAGCGTATTCATGGAAACCTCTTGATGAGCCGGCGCAGGCGCCAGCATACGCCGTTCCGCCGCCTCAGAACAGCTCTTGCTGCGGCGACGTGACGGCGGCGAAGCTGTCGCCGACGAAGGCTAGTATTGCATCCGCCACCGGCGCTAACTGGCGATCGAGGTAATGCCCATAGTCGATGGCGGCGCTGCGCTTTTCCAGCGGCTCGGGGCCGGCCGTGGTCATGACATAGGTGATCCAGCCGCCCTGCTGGTATTGCAGCGGGCGGCCGTCTTCCTTGTTGACCTCGTCGGCCATGCGGGCGGCGCGCACGTGCGGCGGCACGTTCTTCTCGTAGTGATCGAGCTGGCGGCGCAGGCGCTTGCGATACACCAGCAGGTGGTCCAGCCTGCCCGCGTGCAAATCGGCAACGTAGCCGGCGATGTAGTCGCGGTAAGGCTCCTTCCTGAAGATGCGCAGATACAACTCTTGCTGGAACTGCTGCGCCAGCGGGGTCCAGTCGGTGCGCACGGTTTCCAGGCCCTTGTAGGTGACCTTGTCCTCGCCCCCGGCGGTACGCACGTAGCCGGCATAGCGCTTCTTGCTGCCCAGGTCGGAGCCGCGCACGCTGGGCATCAGGAAGCGCTGGTAATGCACCTCGAATTGCAGCTCCAGCGCGCTGTCCAGCCCATAGGTTTGCCGCAGGTGATCGCGCCACCAGGCATTGATGCGTTGCGTGAGCCCGAGGCCGATCGCGCCTGCCTCTTCATCGCCGTGTTCGCGCTTGAGCCAGACGAAGGTGGAGTCGGTGTCGCCATAGATCACCTCATAGCCGGCCTCTTCGATCAGTTCCCGCGTGCGGTGCATGATCTCGTGCCCGCGCCGGGTGATCGACGACGCCAGCCGCGAATCGAAGAAGCGGCAGACGGTCGAGCCCAGCACGCCGTAGAAGGAGTTCATGATGATCTTCAGCGCCTGCTGCAGCGGCTTGTTGCCTTGGCGCTTGGCCGCCTCGCGCGCCTGCCAGATCTGCTCGATGATGGCCGGCAGGCTGTGACTGCGACGCGAGAAGCGCGCGCCGTTGAAACCGGGCACGGTCTCGGCCTCCGGCTCGTTGAGCGTGCCGTCCACCAGGCCCACCGGATCGATCAGGAAGCTGCGGATGATGCTGGGATACAGGCTCTTGTAATCCAGCACGATCACCGAGTCGTACAGCCCCGAGCGTGAATCCATCACGAAACCGCCCGGACTGGCGATGGCTTCGGCGTCGCCGAGGTTGGGCGCGACATAGCCCTTGCGGTGCATCAGCGGCATGTACAGATGCGTGAACGCCGCCACCGAGCCGCCGGTGCGGTCGGCTTGCAGTCCGGTGACGCTGGCGCGTTCCAGCAGGAAGGCCAGGATCTCGGTCTTGGCGAAGATGCGCGTGACCAGCTCGCAATCCTTGAGGTTGTAGGTCGCCAGCGCCGCCTTGTCTTCGGCGAACATGCGGTCGATCTCATCCATGCGCTGGTAAGGCGTGGCAATCGCCTTGCCTTCGCCCAGCAGCGATTGCGCGACGTTTTCCAGGCTGAAGGAGGGGAAATTCCAGAACGCCGAGCGCAGGCTCTCGATGCCGTCGATCACCAGGCGCCCCGGCGCCGTCACCAGCATGTGATTGGCGCGGAATCCGTGCTCGCGCCATTCCAGCGCGCGGCCGCCCCGTCCCAGGCGCAACGGCGCATTGTATTTCTCGGCCTGCTTCTGCAGCACGTTGAGATCGAACTGGATCAGGTTCCAGCCGATGATGGCATCCGGATCGTGGCGCGCCATCCAGCCGTTGAGGGCCTCGATGAGTTCCTTGCGGGTGTCGCAGAAATGCAGCTCGAAATCCACCGCCCCCACCGCGCCGCTGGCCGGCCCCAGCGCATAGACGGTGCGCTGGCCGCAGCCCTCCACGGCGATCGAATAGAGCTCGCCGTGCCAACTGGTTTCGATATCCAGCGAGGCCAGCTTCAGTGTCGGGCGGTAGTCATCGATGGGCCGGATGCGGGCATCGATGAGCGCACCGTCGGTATCCGGCGTACCGGAAAACGCCAGCGGCGCGTTGATGAAGCGCTCCATCAGATAGCGCTCGGGCGGCCGCACGTCGGCTTCATACACCGGGATGCCGGCTTCCAGCAGCTGCTTTTCCCTCTTCAGCAGCTTGCGGTACTGACGCGAATACCAGCCCATCACCGGGCGCTGGCTGAAGTCCTTGAGATTGTCCAGCGGCCGCAGCTCGAAGCCGGCATCGTCTTCCAGCAGCGGCGCCGCGCGTTCGCGTTCGGCTTGCGGAATGAAGGCCACGGCTTGCTGCGGCGGCAGGCGCAGGCATTGCGGGCCGTCATCGGTGGCCAGCCACAGCTCGATCTCGACGCCGGCGGGCGTGTCGCGCCAGTGGCGGCTGAGGATGAAGCCGCGCCGTTCGCCTTCGCGCAATTCCTGCTGTTCTGCCTTGTCCTGCATTGCCGTTGCCGCGTCCGATATTCCAGTAAGAACGCGATTTTACTTGGACGCGGCGGGTGTTGCCGCGCCCGTTTGTAAAGACGTCCGAACATGCTTTTTCATCTGCAAAGATTTTTTCAAAAAGACCTCTCTGCTTATCGTTTTGCGCTCGCCGCGGCGGTGCGATGCTGGCGCCCATCGCATCACCGCATCCATGGAGGAACACCATGCCAGCCATCGCTCCCGCCCGTTCGCCGGCCCCCTCCTTCTGACTCCCCGCCCGTCACGCATTCCCGATTGCCATGAACAAAGCCGCCTCCGTCGCCCTTGCCGCGCTCTGCATCTTCGCGTCCGCTCCACTGCTGGCCGCCAGCTTCGACTGCGGCAAGGCCGGCTCCGCCAACGAAAAGACCATCTGCGGCGATGCCGAGCTGTCTTCGCTGGATGACAAGTTGGGCAAGACCTTCCGCCAGGCCCGCCAGCGTGCGGCCGACAGGCGTGCTTTCAATGCCGATTCGGATCGGCAATGGCGCTGGCGCGAACAGAACTGCCATGAGCGCACCTGCCTGCTGGACTGGTATCACCGCCGCCAGGCCGAACTGGAGACGCTCTCCGACAGCTCCATCGCCGAGGCCGCCCGCCTGCCGCTGAAAGCCGGACAGGTCGCCACGCCGCCGGCGCCGGCCCTTGCCGCCGTGGCGCCCAAAATGCAGGCTCCTACGCACGATGGCCCGACACCGCTGCGCCTAGCCCTGAACCAGGCGCAGATCGCCGGCATCGCCCCTTCCGGCGCCACGCCCTGGCCGCACTATGTCCGCGTGGACAAGGGCGAATACTTCTATCAGGATCCGCAGGCCGCGACCAGGGAGCAACTGGTCGGCGTGCGCTATTACGGCATCGAAAACGGCCAGTACATCCTGGAAGCCAGCCGCGGCAACGCAGTATTGCGCTATACCTGCAGCGCCGATTGCGCCTATATCGGGCAACTGACGCTGCCGGGCGATGTCGAGAAAGACACGATCATCGTCAGGAACGACCGCGCCTCGCTGCCATCTCTCATCGTCAACGACGCCATCAACGGCCTGCTGGCCGAATCCGGTGTGCGCTGACGCTCCGGCAAGCTCGGCCGCCGCGTTGTCCTACACGGCTTTGCGGCGGCGGACGACATTTTTTCTTGCGCTCCCGCCGCATACTTCCCATCGCTGTTGATGGGATGACGACAACCTGCGCTGCGAGAGAACAAGATGAAGAAGATCGAATTCGACGGTTACCTGCTCGTGTATCTGACCGACAACGTCGAAGGCCGCTGGAAGGGCTCCTTTGCCATCCTCAAGGGCCCTACCGAGATCAGCCGTGGCTCCCTGCCGCTGGCGGCCCATTCCGAAGAAGACGCGGCCTTCGAGATCCTGGCCGCGGCCCGGCGCTGCACCGGTCATCGGCTGGCGGCCTGAGCGATTACTCCCTCGGCTTTCCCCTTTCCTTCCGGGCAAGAATAAAATCCTGCAAGTTGCGGGAATAAACCCCGCACCTATTCGTTTTACTGGCAGAACGCATCACCACGCGCCTCCCGGCGCCTGACACGGATTGCCATGAATCAAGATTTCACCGACGACGACTTGCGCGAACTGCTGCCGCGGCTGCGGCGTTTCGCCCTGTCGCTCACGCGCCATGAAAGCAGCGCCGACGACCTGGTCCAGGCTTGCCTGGAACGCGCGCTGTCGCGCCGCGAACGCCGCACCGAGGGCGATTTGCGGGCCTGGCTGTTCCAGATCATGTATCGTCGCTTCATCGACGGCGAACGGCGCGCCAAGCGCTACGCCGGGCTGCTGTCGCTGTTTTCCGGCCGCGACGAGGAGTTGGCGCCCTCGGCCGAAGATGTGGCTTTGTCCCGCGCCGCGCTGGCCGACTTCGGCAAGCTGCAGCCGGAACAGCGCGCCATGCTGCTCCTCATTTCGGTCGAAGGCCTGACCTACCAGGAAGCGGCCGACACCCTTGGCATCCCCATCGGCACTGTGATGTCGCGCCTGTCGCGCGCGCGCCGCGCCCTGCGCGAGCTCAATGACGGCGCCCAGCCTCACGCAGCGCCCAATCTTCGGATCATGAAATGAACGGTTATCTCCCTACCGAACAAGACCTGCACGCCTACGCCGACGGCCAGCTCGATGCGGCGCTGCGCGGCGCGGTCGAACAGCACCTGGCGACACATCCCGAGGCGGCGCGCCACGTCGAGATGCTCAAGAGCGAAGCCCAGCGCCTGCGCGCGGCGCTGGAACACGTCCCGGCCTCGCCGGCGCCGGCCCGCCTCGACCCCTTCCGCATCCGCCGTGAACTGAAGGCGCGCAGCCGCCGCCACTGGGGTATCGCCGCGTCGCTGGTGCTGACCCTATCGCTGGGCGCCCTGGGCGGCTGGCAATGGCGCGACATGGATATGCGCAAGACTTACCTGCCGATGGCCGACGCCACCCAGGCCTATCGCATGTTCGCTTCCGACGAGCAGGCCTCGATGGTCGATGTGCGCGACGACAATCCGGGACGCCTCCAGCACTGGCTGGATCGTCATTTCGTGCAGGCGGCGCCGCTGCCTGATTTCAGCGCCTACGGCTTCCGTCCGGTGGGTGGGCGCCTGATGGCAAGCGACAAGGGCCCGGCGGCGATGGTGGTCTATCAGAACGGCCAGGGCCAGGCCATCGTGTATTACCTGCGTCCGCCCGGCGAGCTGTTCAACTTCGGCAGCGGCAACCGGCGCGAAGGCCAGCTACTGACCCAGTACTGGCGCCAGGGCCGCTACTTCTACGCCGTGGTCAGTCCGGATTCGCCCGAGACGCTGCCGCTGCAGCGGGCGGTCGAGCCCGGCGGGCCGCTTTCCTAGCGCGGCGCCCCCGCTTTCCCCAAGCCATTGAATCTCCCGCCCTGATCGGGGCGGTTGGAGCCGCTCGTCCATCTGTTGGCGCACATGTTGACGCCAGGAGCGGCGCTGCATGAATTCCCGATCGCATCGACTCATTACCTCACTGAAAGGACTCGCCAATGAACATCATCAAACGCCATTTCCTGACAACCGCACTGGCCGGTGCCGCCGCCCTGATGCTCTCGCAAGCCGCATCGGCACAGCAAGCGCAACCCGTCAGCCCGCCTGCCATCCACAATGTGGTGCTGGTGCACGGCGCCTACGCCGACGGCTCCTGCTGGACCGACGTCATCGAGCGCCTGCAAAAGGCCGGCCTGCACGTGACCGCGGTGCAAAACCCGCTGTCGTCCCTGGCCGATGATGTGGAAGCCACGCGCAAGATCCTGGCGCTGCAGGACGGCCCGACCATCCTGGTCGGCCATTCCTGGGCCGGCACCGTGATCAGCGAAGCCGGCACCGATCCCAAGGTCGCGGGTCTGGTGTATGTGGCGGCGCGCGCGCCGGATGCAGGTGAAGACTATGGTGCGCTGGCCGCCAGATTCCCGACGCCGCCGGCCTCGGCCGGTCTGGTCAAGGCCAATGGCTACGCCCAGTTGAGCGAGCAGGCTTTCGTGCGCGATTTCGCGGGCGACGTCGATCCGGTCAAGGCCCGGGCGCTGTCGGCCGTGCAAGGCCGCATCTCGGATACGCTGTTTGCTTCGCGCACCACCCAGGCGGCATGGCGCAGCAAGCCGACCTGGTATGCGGTCTCGACCAACGATCGCACCACCTCGCCGGAACTGGAACGCTTCCTGGCCGCGCGCATGAAGGCCAAGACCATCGAGATCGCGTCCTCGCACGTCTCCATGCTGTCGCACCCGGACGAGATCGCCAAGCTGATCCTGGAAGCCGCGTCCCAAGCCCCGCACTAAGCGGGGCGCTAAACCACCACCTCGCGCTGGCCGCGGCGCTGGGCCAGTTCGCCCAGCCGCCGCAGCGCATTGACCAGTTCAAAGCGGCTACGCGAGCGGCCCAGCGAGATGCGGATGTGCGCCGCGCCGCCGGCGCCGTCGTCGGCGCCGACCTGGAAGGCCTGGTGCGATACCACGTTGAGGCCTTCCATGCGGGCCTTTTGCACGAAATCGGCGCCGCGCCAGTGCGCCGGCAACGCCTTCCAGAGATGGATGCCGCCGGAGTCGACCAGTTGGCTGTCGCCCAGCGTGCGGTACGCCAGCTCCAGGCGCGCCCAGGCTTCGGTACGGATGCCTTCCAGCAGCGAAGCGGCCGTGCCGTCGTGTATCCATTGCGTGGTCAGCGCCGTCATCAAGGGCGTGGACATCAGCACGAAGGAGCGCAGCGCACCCAGCACCTCTTCTTGCGCCATGGCCTCGGGCATCACCACATAGGCCGTGCGCAACCCCGGCAGCAGGCATTTCGACAGCGTCGAGACATAGAACACGTTGCGCGGCGCGTAGTGCGCCAGCGGCTTGGGCGCGTACGGGCTGAACAGCCAATAGGGATCGTCTTCGATGATGCGCAGATCCAGCCGCGCGGCCACCGCCGCGATCTCGGCGCGGCGCGTGGCGGGCATGGTGTGCGTGGTCGGATTCTGCAGCGTGGGATTGAGATAGACCAGCCGCGCCTTGTGCGTTCGGGCCAAGGTCTCCAGCATGTCCGGCCGCATGCCGTCGACGTCGGTTTCCACCCCGATGACCTGGCGGCCCAGTTGCGCGGCCGCCGTCAACAAACCCGGATACGCCAGCGGCTCGGCCAGGATGACTTCGCCCGGCCGGGTCTGCGATAGCACCAGGGCTGCCAGCGCCGATTGCGCCCCCGGGCAGGCCAGCACCCTTTCCTCATCCACCTTCCCCAGCGCCGGCGCCAGCCACATCGCCCCGGCGGCGCGGTCGGCGCTGCTGCCGCCGCCCAAATGGTAGGTCATCAGCAGATCGACGTCACTGTGGATCAGCACCTGCGACACGCCCTGGCGCAGCAGGTCATCGAGATCGATGCCGGCCGGCGGCGGCGGGATGTTCATCGACAGGTCGATCACCTGCGTCAGATCCACCCGCGGCGACGCGATGAAGGTGCCGGCGGCGCCGCGCGCTTCCAGCAGGTTGCGGCGGCGCGCTTCGGTATAGGCGCGCGTGACCGTGGTCAGATCCACCCCCAGCCGGTCTGCCAGCAGGCGTTGCGGCGGCAGGCGGTCGCCGGCCTTCAGCCGTTCGTCGGAAATCGCCTGCTCCATGAAGCCGACGATCTGCAGATAGCGCGGCCCGCCGTCGCTGGTGAAGTCGCTGACCCAGTCCAGTGAAATATCGCCTCGTCCCATGTCGGTTGTGCTGTCGTGTGGATGGATTTGTATGGATTTTTCCGGGATTGTTGCCGGCAATGACAAATGTTAGTATGGATTTTGTTAAAACACAAATCCATACATACTACCCTTCATGACCGTTCATGGAGCCCCACAGAGCACGCTACGTGCGCGGATCCCGCTTTCCATCAACGGCTCCGCAGCGCATGTCATCGCCCAGCATTCCCGTCGTCCCGGCGGTAATGCCTTGTTTCCCGCGCCTGGGCGTATGGCACGATGCATGACGCCGATGCCAACATGAAATCGGCCGGCACGCGGGGCGCGCGGGTAAGCGCGGCCGGGTTCAGGGAAGGTAGGGAATCAAGGAAGAGAGAAACGATATGGCCAATTTCCTGCTGGTCCACGGCGCCTGGCAAGGCAAGTGGATCTGGCCCGCCGTCAGCGCCGAGCTGACCATGCGCGGGCATGAAGTGCATGCCATCGACCTGCCCGGCAGCGGCGCCGATGAAACGCCGCTGGGCGAGGTCACGCTCGCCATGTATGCCGACGCCATCCTGCACGCCGTCAAGGCGATCGGCAAGCGCGTCACGCTGGTAGGACACAGCGTGGGCGGCATCGCCGTCACCGCAGCCGCCGAGAAAGCGGCGGACAGCCTGGCGCGCATCATCTACATGTGCGCCTTCGTACCGGGCAACGGCGATTCGCTGACCTCATTGCACGATCTGCGGCCGCCACGCCAGAGGTCGCCCGTGGAAATGGAGTACGACGCGGTAGCGGCCAATACCCGCCCCTCGTCGCGCGTGGAAACCTTCATGCAAGACGCGCCGCATGCCGTGGCAGCCTGGGCCGCGCCGCAATTCCAGCCGCAGGCCATCGCGCCCATCGTGACGCCGGTGCAACTGACCGAGGAGCGCTACGGCAAGGTGCCCAAGAGCTACATCGTCTGCACCCGCGACCGCGCCATCGATCCGGTGTTGCAGCGGGTGATGGCGGCGCGCGCCGGCTGCGGACGGATCAAGGAACTGGACAGCGACCACTCCCCGTTCCTCTCCCGCCCCACCGAAACCGCCGAGATGCTGCACCGGCTGATCACCGAAGTCTGAGGACTCAGGCGCCCGCCGCCCACGCCTTGGCGTCCTCGCCGGCCGGGATGCGCACCGGCGCGGCGGGATCAGTGGCGGCCTGCCAGACAGCCTCGGCGACGTCCCGCGCATGGGTCACCTGCGACACATCCTTGAAGTTTTCGAACACGGCGGCCGCCAGCCCGGCATAGGACTCCGGGATGTTGCCCTCCATGCGCGGACCGGCGTTCTCGGCGAAGCGCGTGCCAGGCGCACGGCCCGGCAAGACCACGTGGGCGCGCACGCCGAACGGCGCCAGTTCCAGCGCCAGCGATTCGGTGAAACCGTTCACCGCCATCTTGCTGCCGGTATACACCGCCAGCAGCGGCAGCGACTTCAGGGTCACGCTGGAGGTGACGTTGATTACCACGCCCGACTTGCGTTCGCGCATGTGCGGTAGCACCGCCTGCGTCATGGCGATGGTGCCGAAGGTATTGGTCTCGAAGATCTCGCGCACCTTGGTCATGGAGATGCCCTCCACCGCGCCCAGCAGGCCGATGCCGGCGTTGTTGACCAGCACGTCGATCGGGCCGGCGGCATCGATGGCGGCGCGGATGCTGCGCTCGTCGCTCACATCCAAGGGCAGGATGCGCAGACGCGGCGATGCCGGCAAGACGTCGGCGCGCGGCGTGCGCATGGTGGCGATCACGTTCCAGTCGCGATCGAGGAAATGTTTGGCGATTTCCAGGCCGAAGCCGGACGAGCAGCCGGTGATGAGGATGGTGTTCATGGGAATTCCTTGAAATGGGTTGCGACGGATGAAGCATAGAAGGCGGCCGCCGGACTTGCTACAATCGGAAGTCCAATTTTCTTTGGCAATAGTCCAAACATGTCCGAAGCCATCGATCCCCTTGCCGAAGTCGTCGCCCTGCTGCAGCCAGCGGCACGCTTCAACAAATCAGTCTCGGGCGCAGGCCCGTGGCGGGTGCAGCGCACCGAACCGGGCCAGTCCTTCTATGCCGCCATCGTCGAAGGCTCCTGCCGCCTGCTGGTGGATGGCATGGCGCCCATCGTCCTGACCGCCGGCGATTTCGTGCTGATTCCCTCGGTCCATGGCTTCGCCATGGCCAGCCTGGAGGATCCGCGCGGCAACGACATCAGCGACGACAATCCGCCGCCGCTGCTGCCCAACGGCGAGTACCGGCTAGGCACGGTGAAGGCTGACGCCGAGGTGCGCTTCCTGGTGGGGCATTGCGTGTTCGGCTCGCCCGATTCGTCCCTGCTGATTTCGCTGCTGCCGCGGCTGGTGCTGGTGCGCAATGAACGACGCCTGGCGACGCTGGTACGGCTGGTGAGCGAGGAATTCCGGGCGCAGCGGCCGGCACGCGAAATGATCCTGGCGCGGCTGCTGGAGGTGCTGCTGATCGAGGCGCTGCGTTCCGGCACCGGTCCCACCGCTTCGCCCGGCCTATTGCGCGGCCTGTCGGACACCCGCCTGGCGCTGGCCATCCGCCGCATGCACGAAAGTCCGGCCGAGGCCTGGAGCGTGGTGCGCCTGGCCAAGGAAGCGGCCCTGTCGCGCTCGGCTTTCTTCGACCGCTTCCGCCGCGAGGTGGGCGTGGCGCCGATGGAATATCTGCTGTCCTGGCGCATGGCGCTAGCCAAGAAGCTGCTGCTGCGCGCGACCGCTGTGGCCGAGGTGGCGCAGCAGGTCGGCTACAGCTCGGCCAGCACCTTCAGCGTCGCCTTCGGCCGCCACGTCGGCGTGCCTCCATCCCGCTTCGTGCAGGAGCAACTGCAGGCGCCGGCCGCCTGAGCGCGCTTCACGCGGTCTTGAATCCGACCCGCTCCATGGTGCCGATGTGCATGCTCAGCAACTGCAGGGCGCGCTCGGTCTTCTTTTCTTTCAACGCATCGATGATCAGCAGGTGATCGTGGTCGGAACGCGGCTGCCAGCCGCGCTTGAAACCGGTCGAGAACAGGTAGCGCGAATTGGTCAGCTGCAGTTGCGCCAGCACCGCCAGCAGGCGCGGCATGCCGCATTCGCTGGAAAGAATGTCGTGGAACAGGTTGTTGGCCGCATCCCATTCGGCCAGCGAGGCGGCTTGCGAACAGGCTTCGTGCGCCTGCTCCAGGCGGTCGATATGCAGCGATGAAAAACGCGGCGCGCCGTGCTTCAGCGCCAGCAATTCCAGCGAGGCGCGCATCACCACGTTTTCCTTGATCACCGCCGGGTCGAGTGTGGTCACGCGCACGCCGCGACGCGGCAAGGCGATTGCCAATCCCTGTGCCTCCAACTGGCGGAACGCCTCGCGCACCGGCACGTGGCTGGACTGGAATTCCTGCGCGATATGGTCTTGCCGCAGTGCCGATCCGGCGGCGATTTCGCCGCGCACGATGCGGGTGCGCAAGGTGTCGGCGATGCGATCGACGATGGTCGCGGAGGCGTTTTTGGAGCCACTCATTTTATAGATAATCTATGATAAAACTTGTTGTTGAATGAAAAAGCGCGAAGATAGAATCCGCCGAAGCAGAATTTTAAGCCTTTCACCACTTGCTTTGGATTTTATCTATGAGCCTCAGCCCCATCGCCTTCCATGGCCGCGCTGCCGTTTCCCCTGTCTCCACGCCTTCGGCCGACGACGCTTCCGTCTGGAACACGGCCGCCGTCGAAGCCCTGTATGGGCTCCCCTTCCTCGACCTGCTGTACCGCGCCCAGACCGTCCATCGCCAGCGCCATGCGCCCAATGAAGTGCAGCTCTCCAGCCTGCTGTCGATCAAGACCGGCGGCTGCCCGGAGGATTGCGGCTATTGTTCGCAGTCATCCAGCCACAAGGAGGCCGGCGTACCGGCCGGCAAGCTGATGTCGTCGGCGGCCGTGCTGGAAGCGGCGCGGGCGGCCAAGGCGCAAGGCGCCACGCGCTTTTGCATGGGCGCGGCCTGGCGCAATCCCAAGGAGCGCAACATGGATGAGCTCACCACCATGGTCAGGGATGTCCGCGCGCTGGGCCTGGAAACCTGCATGACGCTGGGCATGCTGGAAGCAGCACAGGCGCGCTCGCTGAAGGAGGCCGGCCTGGACTTCTACAACCACAACCTGGATACCGCCCCTGACTTCTACGGCCAGGTGATCTCCACCCGCACCTACCAGGACCGGCTGGATACCCTCCGCAAGGTGCAGGAGGCCGGGCTGAACGTGTGCTGCGGCGGCATCATCGGCATGGGCGAAACGCGCCGCCAGCGCGCCGGACTGATCGCGCAGTTGGCCTCCCTGTCGCCGCAGCCGGAATCGGTGCCGATCAACCATCTGGTACCGATCAAGGGCACACCGCTGGAGGGCGCGCCGCCGCTGGATGAATTCGAATTCGTGCGCACCGTGGCGGTGGCGCGCATCACCCTGCCCGGCGCGGTGATCCGCCTCTCGGCCGGCCGCGAAAGCATGAGCGACGCGACCCAGGCCCTGTGCTTCGCCGCCGGCGCCAATTCCATCTTCCTCGGCAGCAAGCTGCTGACCACGCCCAACGCGCCGGTCTCGGCCGACCTGGATTTGCTGACCCGCCTGGGCCTGCAGCCTGCCCCGGCGCAAGCGTGATCGCGCGGGAATGGCCGGAGTGGCCGGAATGGCCGGTCGTGCCGGCCGGCGGGCAGCCGCCGGTATGGAGCGAGGCATACTGCGGCGGCGCCTGGCTGTTGAGCGGCTATGAGGAGGTCTGCGCGGCGCTGCGCGATCCGCGCTTTTCGGTGCGGCGCGCCGCGCGCTGGATCAACAGCGGCATGGCGGCCCAACCTGATCCCGGCGCGCCGACGCCCGAGCAACTGCGTTTCAAGCGCATCTTTGCGCGCTCGCTGCTGTTTCTCGACGGCCGCGCCCATCGTCGCCTGCGCGGGGTGGTGAACACCGGTTTCAAGCCCGCCGATCTGCAGCAGCAGGCGCCGGTCATCGCGGCCATCGCAGAACGCCTGATCGCGGCCATTGAGATCGATGACGATGCGCGGGACGAATTCGACTTCGTGGAACGCTTCGCCCGTCCTTTGCCGGCACTCGTGATCGCCAGCCTGATGGGCCTGCCGGCCAGCGTACCGGACGCTTTCATCGCCTGGGCCGCCGATCTCGCCGCTTTCATCGGCAGCCCTACACCCGACGCGCGCCAAACCCTGGTCGCCCGGCAGGCGATGGCCGACATGTGCGACTTCTTTTCGCACGCCCTGGCCGCGCCCGACATGCCGGCCAACGGCATGCTGGCCCGCATCGCAGAAGCCCGCCAGGAACGTCGGCTGACCCAGATGGAGGCGCTGGCGCAATGCTGCACCCTGCTCTTCGCCGGCTATGAGACCACCCGCAACCTGCTCGGCAACGGCCTGCTGGCGCTGCTGCGGCATCCCGATCAATGGGCCGCGCTGCAATCCGAACCGCAACGGCTGCGCATGGCCGTGCGCGAGATGCTGCGCTACGACAGCCCGGTGCAGTACACCGGCCGCCGCCTGCTGGACGACGTCGAGATCGGTGGCCGGCGGCTGCGCCGCGGCGACCTGGCGATCCTGCATATCGGCGCGGCCAACCATGATCCACGGCGCTTTTCCGATCCGGATCGCTTCGATATCGGGCGCGACGAAGGCAATCACCTGTCCTTCGGACATGGCCCGCACGTCTGTCTCGGCGCCGCGCTCACGCAACTGGAGGCGGAAATCGCCTTTAGCGCGCTGATGCGCGCCATGCCGGAGATGACGCTGGCCGCCGACGCCCCGACGTGGCAGACGACCTCGGCCTACCGCGCGCTGGAACGCCTCCCCGTCGCCTTCAGGAGCCGCACCCATGCATGATTTCCAACAAGAGCTCGACCAACTGGCCGCGCAAAGCCTGGCGCGCACCCGACGCGTGGTCGCCGGCGCCCAGGGGCCGGTGCTGCGGGTCGATGACCGGGACTATCTGTCCTTCTGCAGCAACGATTACCTGGGACTGGCCAGCCATCCCGAAATCGTCGCGGCCGCGGTGGCCGCCGCCGGCGAATATGGCGTCGGCGCCGCGGCGTCGGCACTGATCTCCGGGCATAGCGTCGCACACGAACAGTTGGAGCAGGAACTGGCCGCCTTCATCGGCCTGCCGCGCGCGCTCTGCTTTTCGAGCGGCTACATGGCCAATATCGGCATCATCGGCGCGCTGACCGGGCCGGGCGACACGGTCTTTCTGGATCGCCTCAGCCACGCCTCGCTGATCGATGGCGCGCGACTGGCGGGCGCCGAATTCCGCGTGTTCCCGCACAACGACGCGGCGCGCCTGGAACAGGTGCTGGCGCGCTGCAAGAGCCCGCGCAAGCTGGTGGTGACAGACGCCGTCTTCAGCATGGACGGCGATCTCGCGCCGCTTGCGGAACTGGCGACGCTCTGCGAACGCCATGACGCCTGGTTGCTGGTGGACGACGCGCACGGCGTTGGCGTGCTGGGGCCGCAAGGCCGCGGCAGCCTGGCACACGCCGGCCTGACGTCGCCGCATGTGATCTGCATGGGCACGCTGGGCAAGGCCGTCGGCGTGGCCGGCGCCTTTGCCGCGGGTGACGCGACGATCATCGAATGGATCATGCAGCGGGCTCGCACCTACATGTTCACCACCGCCCATCCGCCGCTGCTGGCGGCCGCCACCTCGGCCAGCCTGCGCGTGATTGCACGCGACCAATGGCGACGCGAACGCTTGGTCGAACTGGCGGCCTTGCTCAGGGAAGGATTGCATGGCCTGCCCTGGCATCTGTCGCCCTCGCCCACCGCCATCCAGCCGCTCATCGTCGGCGACAACGCCGTGGCGCGCGCGCTGATGCAACGCCTGCGCGAGGATGGTATCTGGGTTCCGGCGATCTGCCCGCCCACCGTACCCAAAGGCACGGCCCGGCTGCGCATCAGCCTCTCGGCCCTGCATACGCCGGCCCACCTGGAGCGCCTGACAGACGCCCTGCACAACGCGGCGCGCGACATCGGCGCGGCCCCCTCGAACATCGCCAATGACCACTTCTCTCTCGCAAGACCTGATCGCGCGCAGCCTGCGCAGCGTGTGGCATCCCTGCACCCAGATGCGCCGCCATGAAACCGCGCCACCGATCGCCATCGCGCGCGGGCGCGGCGCCTGGCTTTACGATGCCGACGGCCGGCGTTATCTGGATGCGATCAGTTCATGGTGGGTCAACCTGTTCGGCCACACCCATCCCCGCATCAACCGCGCGCTGACCGAGCAACTGGAACGCCTCGAACACGCCATGCTGGCCGGCTTCACGCATGAGCCGGTGGTGGCCTTGTCGGAAAAACTGTCGGCGCTGACAGGCCATGTGCTGGGCCATTGCTTCTATGCCTCGGATGGCGCGTCGGCGGTAGAGATTGCGCTGAAGATGAGCGCGCACGCCTGGCGCAATGCCGGCCAGGCGGACAAGCGCGAATTTATTTGCGTGGCCGGCGGCTATCACGGCGAAACCCTGGGCGCGCTGGGCGTGACCGACACGGCGCTGTTCCGCGCGCCCTACGAGTCCCTGCTGCGCCCGGCGCATATCGCGGCCTCGCCCGATGCCCGCCTGGCCGGGCCCGGGGAAAGCGCCGCCGACGTGGCGGCCCGCGCGTTGGCCGACATGGAGCAACTGCTGCAGCGCCATCACGGCCGCATCGCCGCCGTGATCGTCGAACCGCTGGTCCAATGCGCCAGCGGCATGGTCATGCACGATCCCGGCTACGTCGGCGGGCTGCGCCGCCTGTGTAATGTCTATGGCGCGCACCTGATCGCCGACGAAATCGCGGTCGGCTGCGGACGCAGCGGCAGCTTCTTCGCCTGCGAGCAGGCGGGCGTCTGGCCGGACTTCCTGTGCCTGTCCAAAGGCATCAGCGGCGGCTACCTGCCCTTGTCGCTGGTGATGGCGCGGGAACACATCTACCAGGCTTTCTACGACGACGATGTGCGTCGCGGCTTCCTGCATTCGCACTCCTACACCGGCAATCCGCTGGCATGTCGCGCGGCGCTGGAGACGCTGGCGATCTTTGAGGACGAGGCCGTGCTGGATCGCAACCGCGCCTTCGCCAGGACGATGACGGCGGCCTTGCAAACGCTGGCGCACGATCCGCGTATCGCGCATTTCCGCCGCACCGGGATGATCTGGGCTTGCGATGCCGTCATCGCCGATCCGGCCGCGGCGGCCGGCTTTTCGCGTCGTTTTGCCGCGGAGGCAGCGCGGCGCGAGCTGCTAATGCGCCCGATCGGCAACAGCTTGTACCTGATGCCGCCCTATGTGCTGGATGCGCAGGATGCCGACTGGCTGGGCCGGCGTGTCCACGACGTCTTCGACGCCGTCATGGAGGCGACATGAGCACGATCGCCAAGTCCGGCGGCCTGTTCGTGACCGGCACCGACACCGGCGTCGGCAAGACGCTGGTGGCGTCGGCGCTGATCCGCCGGTTCGTGCAGCACGGCCTGCGCACGGCAGGCATGAAGCCGGTGGCTTCGGGCGCCGTCCGCCACGGCCATCAATGGCGCAATGAAGATGTGGACGCCCTGCGCGCCGCCGCCAATGTCGAGGTGCCGGAGCGCCTGATGAATCCCTTCCTGCTGCGGCGCGCGACGGCGCCGCATATCGCCGCGCACGAAGAAGGCGTGAGGATCGACGTAGTGCATCTGAAACAGTGCTACCGGCAGATCGCCGGCATGGCGGATGTGGTGGTGGTGGAAGGCGCCGGCGGCTTCATGGTGCCGCTCAACGAGGGTTGCAACAGCGACGACGTTGCGGCCAGCCTGGGCTTGCCGATGGTGCTGGTGGTGGGAATACGCCTGGGCTGCCTCAATCATGCGCTGCTGACGCAGGTGGCGATTCGCGCGAAAGGCTTGTCGCTGCTCGGCTGGGTGGCCAATGAGATCGATCCGGCGGAGCCGTATGGCGCGGCGATGATCGCCAGCCTGGCGCAACGGCTGGAGGCGCCACTGCTCGGCCGCCTGCCGTGGTCGCCGGCCATGTCGGCGGATCAGGCCGCGCGCCTGCTGGATGGCGTGGTGCCGGACTGCGGACTGCGCTGAACGCTACTTGACGGCCTCGCTGCGCGCCGGCTGCGGTATCACTCCATTGCCGGCGGTGCCGCTCATGTTGCGATAGCTGGCCAGGCCCAGCTCGGCAATGGAGTTGGCGAGATCGGCCAGCTCGGCCACGGCCTCTTCCGAATAGATGGCATCGACTTCGTTGGCGTCCAGCCAATGGCGGATGCGGCGCTCGCCCGAGAAAACGAAATCGCTCAGTTGCGACCAGTGACCGCGGATGATCGCCGCCTCGGCGCCTTCGCTGCCGGCCAGCACCCCATCCACCTGCGCCACCAACTGGCGCACGGTCTTGCCGCTGCCGTCCTGCAGGAAGCGCACCACTTCCTCATCACTGGCGCAATACCACAACCACAGCGCATTGAAGGCGGTCTCGATCTGGTGCCGGATCAGCGCAAAGGCCGAAGCATGCACCGGCATGTCGTTGCGCAACAGGATGATGATGGCGCTGTGGTGCTGCTGCGCCACGGTCAGGCAGCCGATTGCCGCGCAGGCGCGCGGATCGTCCGGCAACGGCTGGCCGTTGAGCTCGGAGGAAATACGGTAGGCCAGCGCTTCTGCCCTGGCCAGCAGGTGTTCCAGTTGCATGGGGAATCCTTCCCAAATCGGGGCGGCCTCGCGGTGCAAACTGCCGCGTGCGCTGTTTAGCTCACGCCGGTGGCGCCGTCGAGGACAATGCGTATCTTGCGCGCCAGCTCATCTTGGCGGTAGGGCTTGCCGATGACCTGGAATTCGCCGTCGGCGTCGTGGCGTTCTATCGATTCGCTGGCATAGCCGGTGGTGAGCAGCACCTTGATGGCCGGCGCCAGGCGGCGCGCCTCGCGCGCCAGCAGCACGCCGTTCATGCTGCCCGGCATGATGAGGTCGGTGAACAGCAGATCGACATGCTTGCCAGCCTTGATCAGTTGCAGAGCTTCCGCCGGCGAATTCACCATGCTGACGTGGTAGCCCAGGCTTTCCAGCATTGCCTGCGCCAACTCCGCGACTTCGATTCTATCGTCCACCACGAGAATGTGCTCGTGACCGCCCTGATCCGGCGCGTGATGGTGATCGTAATCGAATGCTCCGCTGACCTGATCCTGCGTGGACGGGAACAGCAAGCGCACGGTAGTGCCGCCGTCCTCGCCGGACATGATGCGCACCGCGCCGCCCGACTGCTTGACGAAACCATAGACCATCGACAAGCCCAGCCCGGTGCCCTTGCCTTCTTCCTTGGTGGTGAAGAAAGGGTCCATAACGCGCGGCAGGATGTCCGGCGGAATACCGGGCCCGTCATCGACGATGGCGATGGAGACATAATTGCCGGGCTTCAGACCCAGCTCCAGCGCGGCATCGCCGGCCGTCAGCGTCTCGTTGGAGGTCTGGATGCGCAGCGTACCCTTGCCGCCCATGGCGTCGCGCGCATTGATCAGCACGTTCAGCAGCGCCACTTCCATCTGGGTCGGATCGAGACGGCAATTCCACAGGCCGGGCGCCAGCCGGGTCTGCACCGAAATCTCGCCGCCCAGGGTGCGTCGCACGAGATCGGTAAAGCTCTCGGTGAGCGAATTGAGATTGATGGTGCGGCCTTCCAGGCGCTGCTTGCGGGCGAAGGCCAGCAATTGCTGGGTCAGCATGGCGGCCTTGCCGGAGGCGTTGCGGATGCTGTCGGCGCTGCGCGCGACACGCGACAGATCGGGCGCATCAGCGCGCAGCGTCAGGTTGATGATGTCCAGGTAGCCGCTGATCACCTGCAGCAGATTGTTGAAGTCGTGCGCGATGCCGCCGGTCAGTTGGCCCAGCGCTTCCATCTTGCGCGCCTGGCCCAGCGCCTGTTCGGCGTCGCGGCGGCGGCTGATGTCGAGTTGCGAGCCGAAGTAATACACCAGTTCGCCGCGGCGGTTATAGACCGGCGAGATGAACAGCGCATTCCAGAAGCTGGAGCCGTTCTTGCGGTAGTTAAGGATTTCGGTGGCGATTTCCTGACGCTGCGCGATGGCATTGCGGATCTGTGCCACCACCGCGCGGTCGGTCTCCGGCCCTTGCAGGAAGCGGCAATTCTTGCCCACCACCTCGTCGCGCGAATAGCCGGTCATGTTGATGAAGGCGTTGTTGACGAACACGATGGGCATGTCCGGCTGCCGCGGATCGGACACGATCATGGGCATGCGGGTCATCTCCACCGCGGCGAAGAAGATATCGTTGGCGTCGTCGCCCACCGAAATCTTGGCCTGGTCGTTGCGCACGCCGGCGTCGTCGTATTCGCCGGCGGGCCATCGAAATTGCGTCTGCTTGTCGGATGTCTTCATTGGTCTTGTCTCCGTAAAGGCGAAGCCCACGCTCGCCGTGGCGGCGAGTCGGATGAGCTGTTCTTACAGGTTGGACAAGAGCATCCTCATCGGTTCCGCTTGATTTGCGGCAACTCTGCGGCTTCTGCGCGCGAGCCGCGCTAGGCGGCGCTGAGCGACTGATGAGCTTGCGCACCGTCGAGCTCGCCGTGATAGGCGATGCGACCGTGATCGAGCAGATAGGCGCGGTCGCTGACCAGCCGCGCGAAGTGGAAATTCTGTTCGCACAGCAAGACCGCCATGCCGGCCTGCTTGAGCCGGAGGATCATGTTGGCCATCTGCTCGACGATGACCGGCGCCACGCCTTCCGACGGTTCATCCAGCAAGACCAGGTGCGGATTGCCCATCAGCGTACGGGCGATGGTCAGCATCTGCTGCTCGCCGCCGCTCATGCGCCCGCCAGGGCGATCAGGCATGGCGCCCAGATTGGGGAAGAGGTCGAACAGCGCCTGCGGCGTCCATTGCGGCGCGCCCTTGCGCGGCGGCTGACGGCCGGTTTCCAGGTTTTGCAGCACCGTGAGTTCGGTGAACACGCGCCGATCTTCCGGCACAAAACCCATGCCCAGCCTGGCGCGCTGGAACGGCGCCAGGCGCGCGGCATCGCGGCCGGCAAAAGCGATCTCGCCGCGCGTGCCCTCCAACAGGCCCATCAAGGCTTTCAGCGTGGTGGACTTGCCGGCGCCGTTGCGGCCCATCAGCGCCACCACCTCGCCGCGCGCGATCTCCAGCTCGAGATCGAACAGGATGTGGGCGCGGCCATAGAAGGCGTTGAGATTGCGCACCGAAAGCAAGGGCGTGGTCATGGCTTGCCGCCCCCGCTTCGTTCGAAGGTGGCGCCGGAACCGAAATAGACCTCGCGCACCAGCGGGTCCCGGCGTATCAAATCGGCATCGCCATCGGCGATCAGCTTGCCGCGCGCCAGCACGATGATACGGTCGGCGAAGGCGAACACCACATCCATGCTGTGCTCGGTAAACAGCACCGACATGCCGCGCTCGCTGACCAGTCGACGCGTCAGCGCCATCAGTTCATTGCGCTCGCGCGTGGCCATGCCAGCGGTGGGCTCGTCCATGAGCAGCAGGCGCGGCGCATTGGATAGCGCCATCGCCAGCTCGACACGCTTGATGTCGCCATAGGCCAGCACGCCGCAGGCACGCTGCGCCTGGGATGCCATGCCGACCTGCTCCAGCAGCTGCATCGCCTCGTCGCGGAAATAGCCGGCCGCCGGGCGCCACAGCTGCGACAGCTTCCGGCCATGCGAAAGCAAGGCGGCCTGCACGTTCTCCAGCACCGTCATGGAGTGAAAGGCGGCCGAGACCTGGAAGGTGCGACCCACGCCGCGGCGCCAGATGCGGCGCGCGCTCATGCCGGCGATGTCATCGCCATCCAGCCGCACGGCGCCGCCATCCGGACGCAACTGGCCGTTGATGACATTGAAGCAGGTCGATTTGCCGGCACCGTTGGGGCCGATCAGCGCCAACAATTGGCCCGCCGGCAGTTCGAAGGACACCTCGTCGAGCGCCTTGACGCCGCCGAAGGCCTTGGAGACGCGATCGATGCTGAGCAGGCTCATGCGCCCTCCCCGTCGCGGCCCGGCGCAAGGCGCCAGCCACGCCGCCCGGGAAGATCAGCACCAGCGCCAGGATGACGACGCCCAGCAAGGCGCGCCAGTAATCCGTTTCGCGCGCCACCAGATCCTGCAGCCAGGTGAACAGCGCGCCGCCGACCAGCGGACCCGACAGGCTTTGCACGCCGCCCAGCATGACCATCGCCAGCCCATCGACCGAACGGCTGACGCCGGCGACGTCCGGCGAAATGCTGCCTTTGGAGAAGGCAAACAATACACCGGCCAGGCCGCAGAACAGGCCGGCGATGGCGAACCCCCACCATTGCACGCGCTGGACGGCGATGCCCAACGCCTCCGCGCGCATCGGGCAATCGCGCGCGGCACGCAGCGCCACGCCGAACGGCGCATGGACAACCCGCCGCAGCAGCCACACGCCCAGCACGGCACAGCCCAGCGCCAGATAGTAATAACCCACCGGCGAACTCACCGCTTGCGCCGGGCGGATGCCGACCAGGCCGTTGCTGCCGCCGGTGAAATCATCCCATTGGAAGATCACGGCCCACACGATCTGCGCGAAGGCCAGCGTCAGCATGGCCAGGTACACGCCCGACAGGCGCACGCAGAACCAGCCGAACAGCAAGGCGCCCAGCATCGCCGTCACTGGCCCAGCAACGAAAGCGGCCGCCATCGGCCATTGCAGCTTGAGCGCGAACAAGGCCGCGCCATAGGCGCCCAGTCCGAAGTAAGCCGCGTGCCCGAAGGAGACCATGCCGCCCGGCCCCATCATGAAATGCAAACTGGCGGCGAACAGCACGGCAATCAGGATTTCCACCATCAGCACCGGCAGATAAGGGAAACGGTCGGCCAGCAGCGGCAAGACGAGCAGGATCAGCAGCAAGGCGGCGCCCAGCAGGCGCGACGCACGATTGGGCGCCGGCAACGGCGCCTCATGCCCGCCGCCGCTGCGCACCGCCGCCAGCGGCTTGCCGAACAAGCCCCATGGACGGGCCACCAGAATCGCCGCCATCACTAGGAATTCCACCACTAGCGTCAGCCGCGACAGCGAGAATTCCACGCCGAACAGCGAGACATTGCCCAGCGCGATGCACAGCGCCTTGACCTCGGCGATCAGCAGCGCCGCGGCGAAGGCGCCGCCTATCGAGCCCATGCCGCCGACCACCACCACCACGAAGGCATTGCTGATGGTATCCAGATCCAGCGCCAGGTTGGCCGGCATGCGCGGCCCCTGCAACGCCCCGCCCAGCCCGGCCAGAAAGCATCCCAGCGCGAACACGGCGGTGAACAGCCAGGACTGGTTCACGCCCAGCGCGCCCAGCATTTCGCGATCCTGGGTGGCGGCGCGGATCAGCGTGCCCCAGCGGCTGCGGTTGAGCAGCAGCCATAGCAGCGCGAACACCAGCGGGCCGATGAAGATCAGCAACAGGTCGTATTGCGGCAGGCGGCGTCCCAGCAGATGGACGGCGCCCGAGAGGCCGGGCGCGCGCGGCGCGAACAGGTCTTCAGGCCCCCAGTACCAGAGCGCGGCATCCTTGATCACCAGCACCAGCGCAAAAGTGGCCAGCAACTGGAATAGTTCGGGCGCGCGATAAATGCGGCGCAGGATGACGATCTCGACCAGCGCGCCGAGGGCGGCCACGATCAGCGCGGACAGCAGCACCGCGCCCCAGAATCCCCCGGCCGCGGCGCCGATGACGCTGACCAGGCTGTACGCGATATAGATGCCCAGCATGTAGAAGGAGCCGTGCGCGAAATTGACGATGCGCGTGACCCCGAAGATCAGTGACAGGCCGGCCGCCACCAGGAACATGGCGGAGGCGTCGGCCAGGCCGTTGATCAACTGGACGGTGAGACTGGCAAGCGTCATGGCGCCAACGCTTGCCGTGCGGAGATGGACATTGCGCCGGCGATCAGTCGGGCTGGCGCAGCTTCTTCACTTCGGCGTCCGGCAGTTGCAGCGAGGCGCCGTCAATGTAGCTGAAGCTGGTCATGATGCCCTTGCCGTCCTTCACGCCGGTGCGGCCGACGAAGGCGCCCAACGTGGATTGATGGTCTTGCGCGCGATAGACGATGGGCGCCACCGGGGTATCGACCTTCAAGCCGGAGAAGGCGGCGGACAGCTTGTCGGCATCGGTGCCACCGGCTTTCTTCAGCCCGGCGGCGATCGACATCAGCGCGCTATAGCCCACCAGCGAGCCGTTGCGTGGGTAGTCGTTGAATTTTTTGCGATAGGCATCGACGAACTTCTTGTGCTCGGGCGTGTTGATCGCATACCAGGGATAGCCGGTCACGATCCAGTTCACCGGCGCCTCGTTCTTCAGCGGGTCCAGGTATTCCGGTTCGCCGGTCAGCAGCGACACCACTTCCACGCCATCGAACAGGCCGCGGGTATTGCCCTCGCGCACGAACTTGCCGAGATCGGCCGCGAACAACGCATTGAAGATGGCGTCGGGCTTGGCGTCGGCCAGCGCCTGGGTCACCGCGCCGGCATCGATCTTGCCCAGCGGCGGCGCCTGCTCGGCGACGAATTCGACGTCGGGCTGGGCTTCCTTCATCAGCTTCTTGAAGCTGGCCACGGCCGACTGGCCATATTCATAGTTGGGATAGACGATGGCCCAGCGCTTTTTCTTCAGCTTGACCGCTTCCTTGACCACGGAAGCGACCAGCATGTAGGTCGAGGGACGCAGGCGGTAGGTGTACTTGTTGCCGTTCTGCCAGACGATCTTGTCGGTCAGCGGTTCGGCGGCCAGGAAGAAGACCTTGTGCTGTTTCGCATAATCGGTCAGCGCCAGGCCGGTATTGGAAAGAAAGCCGCCAAACAGCAGCGCCACGCGTTCGCGCGCCACCAGTTCTTCGGCGATGCGCACGGAATCGCCGGGATTACCGTTGTCGTCGCGCGCCACCACTTCCAGTTTCTTGCCCAGCACGCCGCCGGCCGCGTTGACTTCGTCCAGCGCCATTTCCCAGCCGCGACGGTAGGGTTCGAGGAAGGCCGGCTGCGCCTTGTAGCTGTTGATCTCGCCGATCTTGATGGTGGATTGGGCGTAGGCTCCCGCACTGCCTGCCGCCAGCAGGCCGGCGATGGCGCCGAACAGCAGGCCGCGCGGGAGAAAAGCCATGCGATAGGTCGCGTTGTTCACGTTGCTCACGTCATTCCCTTTTGATGTCGATGTCGTTGCGTTCCGGCGCCCGTCCTCGCGCCCAACGGCGGAGCCGCGGAACGGCGCTGCGGCCGTAATCATAACCGCATAAGCGATGCCGGGTATTCAAGCCCGCGGCATCCGAGTCCACCCGGCGGGCTCACTTGATGCGCTGTTTTTCCAGCTTGCGGGCCAGTGTGCGGCGGTGCATGCCGAGGCGGCGGGCGGTTTCGGAGATGTTGAAGTCGGTTTCCACCAGCACTTCGTGGATGCGTTCCCATTCCAGGGTCTTGATGGAGGTGGCGCGGGCTGGCAGTTCCAGCTCGGCGACGCCGGCGATATGACCGAAAGCGGCCTCGATGTCGTCGGTGTTGGAAGGCTTGGCGAGGTATTGGCAAGCGCCCAGCTTGATCGCTTCCACCGCGGTGGTGATACTGGCGAAGCCGGTCAACACCACGATCAGCATGGCGTCGTCGTGGGCATGCAGCATCTGCACGCAGGCCAGGCCGGAGGCGTTGCCGCTCAGTTTGAGATCGACCACGGCGTAGCCGGGCGTGTGTTCCTTCAGGTGGGCCGCCGCCTCCTCCTGGTTGGAGGCTTGCAAGACGGTATAGCCGCGGCGTTCGAACGAGCGTCCCAAGGTACGGGCGAAGGCAGCATCGTCCTCGATGATCAGAAGCAGGCGATCAGCCGGCATGTTCCATTCCCTATTTCTTTCCAGAACGCATCTCACGCCTATTGATGAAATGAGTTCTACTTTCTCAACCCGCTATTTTAGTGCGAGATTGCAGTTTGGCACTTACACCAAGGTATGAAAAAGGGATTGATCGGCGTCAAACGCCCGCCCGGCAAGGTTTGAGGCGGGTCAAAAAATGCCGGGAAGACTCAGATCGGGTTCTGGAAAGGCGATTCCGGGCCTTCCTCCAGGCTGATCGCCGACAAAGGCAGCGACAGCGTGACCCGCGCGCCACCCGCTTCGCGGTTGTCGGCGGTAATGCGTCCGCCCAGCTTGCGCGCGACGTTGACCACGAAGAACAGGCCCAGGCCGCGCCCCGGCTTGCCTTTGGTGGATTGATACGGTTTGCCGACCTGGTTGATCATCCAGTCCGGGAAGCCCGGACCGTGGTCGGTCACTTCCATCAACAGCAAGTCCCCTTCCCGCCTGACCAGCAACGATAGCCATTCGGGCGAGACTTCGAAGGCGTTGTCCAGCACATTGCCCAGCATCTGCTTGATGGCCGAATCGAAGGCCACCGGCACGTCGTGCTCGATCAGGTTGCGGTATTCGAACACCTCCACCGGGCGCGACTTGCGCCAGTCTTCGGCGACGCTGTCGAGGAAGGTATTGAGCGTGGTCTTGACCGAGGATTCGCCGCGCGCCTCGCCGGCCGACAGCAGCACGCCGCTGACGATCGACTTGCAGCGCTGCAGTTGGGCTTCCATCTCGGTGATGTCCTCCAGCATATCGGGGCGCTGGCTGATCTCCGGCATGCGACGCCAGTCGCCCAGGATCACCGACACGGTGGCCAGCGGCGTGCCCAGTTCATGCGCCGCGCCCGAGGCCAGCAGGCCCATGCGGACGATGTGGTCTTCTTCGGCGGCCCGCTGGCGCAGGTCGGCCAGCAAGGCATCGCCGGCGCGCAGGTTGCTGCTGATGCGGGTAATGAAGAACACCATCAGGCCGGCGTTGAGCAGGAAGCAGATCAGCGTGCCTTCCACATACAGGCTAAACAGGCCGGCGCTATGGTCCGGCGGCAGCGCCAGCGGCTCGGAAAACAGCGCCAGGCCGGCCAGGCAGACCATGGTGACGCCGACGATGGCCCAGCTCGACCAGGGCTTCAGGAGCACGGCCGAGAGGATGATCTGCATCAGGTAGAGGAATGCGAAGGGATTGGTGATGCCGCCGCTCAGATAAAGCTGGAGGGTCAGCACCGCCACGTCCACCAGCAGCGCCAGGAACAGCTCGGCATTGGTGGCGATGCGCCGCTCGTGCCAGCGCAGGTGGCTGGCGATGTTGAAGGCGATCAGGCAGGACAGCACCTCCAGCATGTGCGGCAGCGGCAGGTGGATGCCAAACACCAATACCACGAAGGCGATGGTGGACACCTGACCCAGCACCGCCAGCCAGCGCAACTGGATCAGCAGCAGCATGTTCTGGTGGCCGGCCGGGTTCTGCTCCCCCTGGCGCAGCCGCTGCCAGCGCTCCCTGAGCGTCCTGCGCTTGGCGACGGTTTCGCTGGTGGTCATCTGCGGCTTGAAGGATCAGGCGCTCAGGCGACTTGCGCCGGGCGGTTGCGGCGACGGCGCTCGTCGCGCACCACCCAATAACCGGCGCCGGCTGCCATCAGAGCCAGGGCGTACCAGGTCAAGGCATACACCAGATGGCTGTTGTGGAAGGCGATCACGGTCAGGCCGCCGATCGGTTTCTCGGCGTCCGGCGCGGCTGCGGCGTTGGCTTCTGAGGATGCCTTGTCGGCATCGACGAAGTACGGCGCCACGGCACCCAGGCCGCGCGCATCGGCGATGGCCTGGACGTCGCGCGAATACCAGCGGTTCTGGCCAGCGTCGTTGCTGCGCAGGAAACCGCCGCCCTGCTCGCTCATGCGCAACAGGCCCACCAGTTCGACCGGCTTGTCGGCCGGGCCGTCCTGGGCAGTGCTGGCAATCAGCTTGATCGGCGAGGTGCTGACGAAGCCGCGGTTGACCAGCACGATGTCGCCGTTGGTGGTCTGCAGCGGAGTCAGCAGCCAGGAGCCGCTACCCAGATCGGTACTGGCCTGCACGGCGGTGGTCTTGCTGTACAGGAAGCGGCCCGCCAGTCTGACGCGGCGATACTCGTCGCGACCGGCCGAGACCTGCGGCCATTCATCATGGGCGGGTGCGTCCACCGGCGCCGCGTGCACGCGCGCGTCCACCTTGGCGATCAGGTCGAGTTTCCATTGCAGGCGAACCACCTGCCAGGTTCCCAGCGCGACGAACAGCAAAAAGAAAAATCCCGCGCAAATGGCCAGGAAAACCAGGCTGGCCTTTGAGCGGGATGCCGGGGCCGCTTTCGCGGCCCCTGTTTCTTTGCCTTGCGTCACGCCATTGCGTGGCGTCTGGCTCATTTCGATTGCGGGGCTTCGTGTTGCATGCCTTGCATGCCCTGCATACCTTGCATCGATTGCGGCACGGTTTCAGTGGGCATGTGTTCCGGCGACATGGTCGGCATCATATTGTGGTTCATGTGATACATGACCCACAGCGAACCCGACAGCGTGATGCCGACGATGACGATGGTGAAGATCATCGATAGCATGTTCCAGCCACCTTCGGACTTGCCGTTCATGTGCAGGAAGTACTTGATGTGCACCACGATCTGTACGGCCGCGAAGGCCAGCAGGATGATGCCCAGGCGCGCCGAATCCTCGACCGTCTTGCTCATCACCAGCCAGAACGGGATCGCGGTCAGGATCACGGCCAGCACGAAGCCGGTGACGTAATCCTTCATCGAGCCGTGCGCGGCGTGGGTGCCATGGCCGTGATCGTGGCCATGGTCGTCGTGCTGGCCCATCGGACGGGCCGGGTGTTCTTGGTGGCCGCGGCTCATGGCAGGACTCCCATCAGATAGACAAAGGTGAAGACGCCGATCCAGACCACGTCCAGGAAGTGCCAGAACATCGACAGGCACATCAGGCGGCGGCCGTTGGCTTCGTTCAGGCCGTGCTTGTTGATCTGGAACAGCAGCACGATCAGCCAGACGATACCGAAGGACACGTGCAGGCCGTGGGTGCCGACCAGCGCGAAGAACGAGGTCAGGAAGCCGCTGCGTGCCGGACCCGCGCCTTCGTGGATCAGGTGCAGGAACTCATACAGTTCGAAGTAGATGAACCCGGCGCCCAGCAGGCCGGTGATGATCAGCCAGAAGATCGTGTTCTGCTGCTTCTTGGCTTGCATGGCCAGCATCGCGAAGCCGTAGGTGATCGACGACAGCAGCAGCAGCGCGGTGTTCAGCGCCACCAGCGGCAAGTCGAACAGTTCGGCGCCGGTCGGGCCGCCGGCGTAGTTGCGGCCGAGCACGGCGTAGCACGCAAACAGGCAGGCGAAGATCAGGCAATCGCTCATCAGGTAGATCCAGAAGCCCAGCAGGGTGCCGTTCTCCGGATGATGATGGCGGACGAAGTAGCGCGAGCTAGGCGTCGCGTCGGCCGTGTGGTTGATTGCTTCAGACATGGCTATTCAACAGGCGAGTGCGCTCTGCTTCGACACGGACGACTTCGTCGGCCGGGATGTAGTAGTCGCGGTTGTAGTTAAAGGTGTGGACGATGGTGGCCACGACCAGGGCGATGAAGGCTGCCACGGCCGGGATCCACATCTGCCAGATCAGGGTGAAGCCGCATGCTGCCGCCAGGGCGGCGATGATGAAGCCGGCGCCGGTGTTCTTGGGCATGTGGATTTCCACGAAATCGCCCAGCGGACGCTGATAGTCGTTCTTCTTCATGTCGGCCCAGGCGTCGTTGTCGTGCACGACCGGGGTGAAGGCGAAGTTGTAATCAGGCGGCGGCGAGGAAGTGGACCATTCCAGGGTGCGGCCGTTCCACGGGTCGCCGGTGACGTCGGCCAGCTTCTTGCGGTCGCGGATCGAGACGGCGATCTGGATGATGAACGACAGGATACCCAGACCGACCAGACCGGCGCCGACGGCGGCGATCACGAACCAGATCTGCAGCGACGGATCGTCGAAGTGGCTCATGCGGCGGGTCACGCCCATCAGGCCCAGGACGTACAGCGGCATGAAGGCCAGGTAGAAGCCGACGAACCAGAACCAGAACGAGCACTTGCCCCAGAACGCGTTCAGCTTGAAACCGAAGGCCTTCGGGAACCAGAAGTTGATGCCGGCGAACATGCCGAACACCACGCCGCCGATGATCACGTTGTGGAAGTGGGCGATCAGGAACAGGCTGTTGTGCAGCACGAAGTCGGCCGGGGGAACGGCCAGCAGCACGCCGGTCATGCCGCCGATCACGAAGGTGATCATGAAGCCGATGGTCCACAGCATGGGCACTTCGAAGCGGATGCGGCCGCGGTACATGGTGAACAGCCAGTTGAAGATCTTGGCGCCGGTCGGGATCGAGATGATCATCGTGGTGATGCCGAAGAACGAGTTCACGCTGGCGCCCGATCCCATGGTGAAGAAGTGGTGCAGCCACACCAGGTAGGACAGGATGGTGATCACGACGGTCGCATACACCATCGAGGTGTAACCGAACAGGCGCTTGCCGCTGAAGGTCGAGACGACCTCGGAGAAGATGCCGAAGGCCGGCAGCACCAGGATGTAGACCTCGGGGTGGCCCCAGATCCAGATCAGGTTCACGTACATCATGGCGTTGCCGCCCATGTCGTTGGTGAAGAAGTTGGTGCCGAAGACGCGGTCCAGCGACAGCATGGCCAGCACGGCGGTCAGCACCGGGAAGGCAGCCACGATCAGCACGTTGGTGCACAGCGAGGTCCAGGTGAAGACAGGCATCTTCATCATGTTCATGCCCGGGGCGCGCATCTTGACGATGGTCACCACCAGGTTGATGCCCGATAGCAGCGTCCCTACCCCGGCCACCTGCAAGGCCCAGATGTAGTAGTCCACCCCCACGTCCGGGCTGTACAGGATGCCCGACAGCGGCGGGTAGGCCAGCCAGCCGGTGCGGGCGAATTCGCCCACGAACAGCGAGGCCATCACCAGCAGTGCGCCGAAGGTGGTCATCCAGAAGGAGAAGTTGTTCAGGAACGGGAAGGCCACGTCGCGCGCGCCGATCTGCAGGGGCACGACATAGTTCATCAGGCCGGTCACCAGGGGCATGGCCACGAAGAAGATCATGATCACGCCGTGGGCGGTGAACACCTGGTCATAGTGGTGCGGCGGCAGGAAGCCGGCGTTGTCGCCGAAGGCGATCGCCTGCTGCGCACGCATCATCAGCGCGTCGGCGAAGCCGCGCAGCAGCATGACGATGGCCAGCACGATATACATGATGCCAATGCGCTTGTGGTCGATGCTGGTGAACCAGTCGCGCCAGAGCATGCCCCACAGGCGGTATTTGGTCAGCAGGGCCAGCATCACGAGGCCGCCCACTGCCACCATGGCGAAGGTACCGAGCAGGATCGGCTCATGGTATGGAATCGCTTCCAGGCTGAGGCGACCGAAGATCAGCTTTATCAGGTCAAAATTGTCGGACATCTTTACTTCCCGGGGAAAAAGGAAACCAGGGTGCGGCGACGGGCCGCCACACCGATACGGCTACTGCGCTCGGAACGATCACTCATGCTTCTGTTGGCCGGGCTTCACATTCAGGTCGCCGGCCATCATCTTGTCCAGGCAGACCGTGTTGGGAGCCACGCAACGATTCACGATGTCGTGGAACAAACCGGCATCGACCGTGCCGAACAGGCGTGCGGGCTCGCGCTCGCTCGGCTGTTCCAGCTTCAGGTAGTCTTCGCGCTTCATGGTGCCGGACTCGGCCTTGGCCTTCTTGACCCAGTCTTCGAAGCCTTGCTGATCCAGGCCGTGGAACTTGAAGCGCATGTGCGAGAAGCCCGCGCCGCTGTAGTTGGCCGAGAAGCCTTCGTATTCGCCGGCCTTGTTGATCACGGCGTGCAGCTTGGTTTCCATGCTCGGCATGGCGTAGATCTGGCCGGCCAGCGCGGGAATGTAGAACGAGTTCATCACGTTGGACGCGGTGATCTTGAACTGGATCTGGGTATCGACCGGAGCCGCCAGTTCATTCACGGTAGCGATGCCCTGCTCCGGATAGATGAACAGCCACTTCCAGTCCAGCGCCACGACTTCCACGGTCAGCGTCTTGGCCTGCGGCGCCAGCGGACGCTCGGAATCGATGCGCGACAGCGGACGGTACGGGTCCAGGGTATGGGTGGTGATCCAGGTCAGCAGGCCCAGCGCGATGATGATCAGCAGGGGCGCGCCCCAGATGATCAGCTCCAGGCGGGTCGAGTGATCCCAGTCCGGCTCGTAGGGCGCCGAGGTGTTACTCTTGCGATAACGCCAGGCGAACAGCAGGGTCAAGATGATCACCGGGATGATGATGATGAGCATCAGCGCGGTGGAAATGACGATCAGGCGCGCCTGTTGGTTAGCGATGTCGCCGGAAGGATTCATCACGACGGTGTTGCATCCAGCCAACAAAAGGGCAGGCAGCAGAAGCAATCCGCGACGGAGTATTTGAGAAACCATGGAGGAAAAGTCCAGTCGTATGTAGCAGAGCATGCTAATGTAACGGCAATAAAGTGTGTTGGCGATTGGACGTTTTGTCCCACCCTGCCAAGTTTCACCTGTCAGGATGGGATTTCGTACTGCGACTAAACCTCTAACAGTGGGAGACAAAGCCATGGCAAGCACCAGCATCCACAACGGTCAAGGTTCCGGCGAGTACCGGCCGCAATCCAACGTCCCCCCCGCAGTCCGTGATCACGGACACATCGAGCCCGGTGAGATCGCCGTCGGCGTCGTTATCGGACGAGCGTCCGAGTATTTCGACTTTTTCGTGTACGCATTGGCGTCAGTATTGGTGTTTCCGGCCATTTTCTTTCCTTTCGAACAGAGGCTGGAAGGCACGCTCTACGCGTTCGTGATCTTTGCGTTCGCGTTCCTGGCCAGACCTATCGGCACAGCGATATTCATGGCGATCCAGCGGTCGTTCGGACGGGAAGTGAAGCTGACGCTGGCGCTGTTCCTGCTTGGTTTTTCAACGGCGGGTATTGCCTTACTGCCAACTTTTGATCATATAGGTATATGGGCCGTTATCCTGCTCTCGCTGCTGCGGGTCGGACAAGGCATTGCGCTGGGCGGGGCCTGGGACGGCTTGCCTTCGCTGCTGGCCATGAACGCGCCTCAGAACAAGCGTGGATGGTATGCAGCCCTTGGCCAGCTTGGCGCGCCGCTGGGTTTCGTGATCGCGGCGAGCCTGTTTGCCTATATGCTCGCGAATCTTACCACGGAAGATTTCCTGGATTGGGGCTGGCGTTTTCCTTTTTATGTGGCTTTCGCCATTAACGTGGTTGCGCTGTTCGCGCGGCTGCGCCTGGTGTCCGCCCCGGAATACGCGCAGCTGCTGGATGAACGCGAGCTGGAGCCGGCCGGCATCGTCGAGCTGACCACGACGCAAGGACGCAACATCATCATCGGCGCCCTCGCCGCCCTGGCCAGCTATGCCCTGTTCCACCTGGTGACGGTGTTCCCGCTGTCCTGGATCAAGCTGTATTCGCTGCGTGAAACGGCCGGCTTCCTGGTGGTGCAGATCTGGGGTGGCGCCATCATGGCCCTGGGCATCCTGGCCTCCGGGCTGATCGCTGACCGCTTCGGCCGCCGCACCACGCTGGGCACCATGGCGCTGCTGATCGCCATCCTTTCGGCCTTCGTGCCGACGCTGATGAACGGCGGCGAATCCGGTCAGAACACCTTCATCCTGATCGGCTTCGCCCTGCTGGGCTTGTCCTACGGCCAAGCTGCCGGCGCCGTGACCGCCAACTTCCAGGCCCGCTACCGCTACACCGGCGCGGCGCTGACCCAGGACGTCGCCTGGCTGGTGGGCGCGGGCTTCGCCCCGCTGGTGGCGCTGGGGCTGTCGGCGCACTTCGGCATGGCTTACGTGAGCTTCTATCTGTTGTCGGGCGCGGTCGGTTCGCTGGCGGGGTTGAGCCTGAACCGTGCGCTGGAAGCGCGCGACGAATAAACCGCGCAGTGTCCCGCTGCATTCGAAACCCGGAAGCCACCGCTTCCGGGTTTTGTTTTTGCGCGGCAAAAACAGCGTGATTTGTCGCGAGAATGTGACTTTTAATGGATATTCAGGGAAAACCTGAATGGAATGGCATCTTTTCTAGGTGAAACCCCGATTAGCGCTCCGCACGGCGCCTCCTAAAGTTCTTACTACCGGGCATCACACAGGAAACAGGCGTCAACACGCCGCCGGACCGGCCAGGGGAACGATCATGCTCAAGCAGCACTTCAGAATACTCAGCCTCGCGCTCGCCATGACGATGACGACACCGTGTGCGCCGTCGCAGGCCGCCATCGGCACCGGTTCGATCAGTGTCGGCTCCACCGTCGTCTCGCTTTGCCTGGTCTTCGGCTCGACCATCGCCTTCGGCTCATACAATATGAACCAGTTGGACCAGACGGGCAGCATCAGCGTCATCTGCACCTTCGGCACTAGCTACAACATCGCGCTGGATGCCGGCAGCGGCGCCGGCGCCACCACCGCGGTGCGCAAGATGACCGGCCTGAGCGGCGGCGCCTTGAATTACGGGCTGTACCGCGACGCCGCCCGCTCCAGCCCATGGGGTTCGGCCATCGGCAGCGATACGGTGGCCGGCACCGCCAACGGCCTGCTGCAAAGCGTGAACGTCTATGGCCGCATTCCGGCCGGTCAGGCGCCCAAGGCCGACGTCTATTCCGACACCGTCACCGTTACCCTCACCTATTGAAGCGCCTGCTGCACGGGCGCTTGCGCGGCCTGCTCCGGAATGTTGGCCTGGGTGGGCATGCCCTGCCCGCTGACCACGTCATGCACGAAGCGCAGCTTTTCCAGCACCGGTGTCGATAGCGTGAAGGGATAGGAATCCGGCATGCCGATGCTGCGATTCAAGCTGTTGAGCACATAAGTCAGCGCAAACCACTCGTTGGCCAGTTCGTCGAAGGAGCCGGCTGCGATCGGCGGCGCGGCGATCACCAGTTTCTGTTCGGCCGCATTGCGCGGCCTGAGCTGGACGCCGCAGGAATAGACAGTTTCCAGCGTGTCGAACATGTGCATGTAATGCGCCCAGGTTTCGGCCCAGTCTTCCCAGGGATGGCTGCTGGCGTAGGCGCTGACGAAGCGCTCCTCCCATTTCTCTTGCGGGCCGTTCTCGTAATGCCGCTTTAGGCATTCGCCATAATCCTGGCGCTCGTCGCCGAACAAGGCGCGAAAGGGTTCCAGCCACGGGGTGGGCGCCACCAGGCGGTCGAAATAGTAATGACCGCTTTCATGCCGGAAATGCCCCAGCAGCGTGCGGTAAGGCTCGGCCATCTGCTCGCGCGCCTTTTCGCGGTAAGCCGGATCGGCCTCGGCAATATTGATGGTGATCACGCCGTCGGCATGCCCCGTGAGTACGCGCTCGCCGTGCGGCATGTCTTGCAGGAATTCGAAGGCCAACCCGGCCTCCTGGTCTTCCACCTTAGGCACGGGCTGCAGCTGCATGACCCACAGCGAATGCAGCAGGCGGCGCTTGGCGGTTTCCAGGCGGCTCCAGAGCACGCGATTATTGCCATCCTCCAGCGACGGGATCACCCGCGTCAGGCGACAGGAGGCGCAGAGTTCGTGCGGATCCTGCTCGTCTATCATCCAGTTGCAGATGTTTTCACGCCAGTAGTTCACGCATTGCTTGAACACCCGTCCGCCGTTCTCGGGCTTGACGCTGCGCCAGCGGCCCAGCCCGGCCGGCTGCGACGGCGCCTCGGCCGCTTCGGCCGGTGGCACCGCGGGCTGCGCCGCGGCGTCTTCCACGGGCGAAAAGCTGGCGATGGCCTGCAATTCGGGCTGATAGCCCAGCATCCAGCCGCAATTGCCGCAGACCGTGTTTTCGAAGAAGACCTGCTTGCCGCAGTTATCGCAATGGAAAGTTTTCATCGTTCTCCCTGTCATGGTCATCGCCACGGCATCAGGATAGCCGCGGCTGCTCAGGCATTGGAAGAACAATGGCGGATTACGTTCCGCGCGGGAGGATCAGATGAAATGTTCGGCGACGATGCGCGCCGCGGCCGCGACCACGTCATTGCGCATCGGCGCGTCCTTGGCGGTCTGAGTGAAATAGATCGACAGCACCACCGGCGATTCGCTGCCCGGCCAGATCACGGCCACATCGTTGGTCGTGCCGTAATCGCCGCCGCCGGTCTTGTCGCCGACCAGCCAGTCGCGCGGCATGGCCGAGCGGATGCGGGTGCCGCCGGTGGTATTGCCACGCATCCAGTCCACCAACATGCGGCGTTGCAATTCCGGCAGCGCCTCGCCCAGCGTCAGGCCCTGCACGGTCTGTGCCATCGCAAGCGGCGTGGTGGTGTCGCGCTCGTCGCCGGGCACGGCACTGTTGAGTTCGGTTTCCATGCGATCCAGGCGGAAGCTCTGGTCGCCGATCTTGCGCGCGTACTCGTTGACCATCTTGATTCCGCCCAATTCGCGGATCAGCAGATTGCCGGCGGTATTGTCGCTGTATTGCAAGGCAGCAGCGCACAAGCCGCTGACCGACATGCCCGCGCCGACCGCCTTTTCGGTCACTGGCGAATACGGCACCAGGTCGCCTGCACCGTAACGCACGCGGCGCTGCAACAGTGTGCCGTCTTCCAGGCTGCGGTTGAGAATGGCGCCGACCAGGACGATCTTGAAGGTGCTGCAGAAGGGGAAGCGCTCGGTCTCGCGATAGCCGATACGATCGGACGAGGCGCCACCGGCATTGTCGATGGCCATCAGGCCCAGGCGGCCACCGGATTGTTTTTCCAGCTCGGTCAGTTTCTGGCGGATCTCGGCGCTGTTGTCCTTGCGTTCACGCACCAGGGCGCAGCCGCCCAGCAAGGTCGAGAGGCCGCCGGCGATCAGCAGCGTGCGGCGGTTTGGCGATGGTGTCATGGTCTTGTCTTTATTGTTCGCATGCCGCTTGGCCATCAGCGCCGCTGCATGTGTGCTTCGATTATCAGTGTCAGTCGGATCGCGGGCGCAAATGGTTCCTGCCGTCAGCAAAATTTCATATTCGGCGCCGACCGACTGCATGAGGACATTCCGTCTGGCGTCCGATATGGGAGCGCTACGCGCAAACTCAAGAGCAAGCCTGCGGCAAAAGATGGGCCTGAGCGACTTGTCGCAGCGAGTGCTATATTCAGGAACCGTGCCAGCCCTCTTCCGCCCTCGGACTACCGCCATGAATTACCTGCTCATGTACGACTTCGTCGCCGACTATCTCGACCGCCGCCCCGCGCATCGGGACGCGCACCTGGCGCTCTGCAAGCAAGCCGTGGCGCGCGGCGAACTGGCCGCCGGGGGCGCCGTGGGCAATCCGCCGGAAAGCGGACTGCTACTGTTCAAGGGCTCGGCCGAGCATGCCGAGACATTCGCGCGGAACGATCCCTATGTGCTGCACGGCCTGGTCACGCGCTGGCAGGTCAAGCCCTGGACCACCGTGGTCGGCATTCCCGAACTGGTCCCCGATCCGCTCTGAGCGCCTGTCCATGGCAACCGCGGCCGGCACCGAAACATGCTTCTGGCGCGCCGATGACCTCGGCGCCGACTTGTTGCGCGGCCGCTTTCACGATTTCTCCTACGACGTGCATACGCACGACAGCGCCTGCTTCGCCCTGCTGACGGCAGGCGCGATCCGTATCCGCATGCCGGGCACGGAATTCGTCGCGCGCGCCGGCGATCTCTACGCCATCGACGCCGACGAGCCGCATGCCGGCTGGCCGGTGGACGAAGGCGGCTGGCAATTGCGCACCATGTATGTCGATCTGGATCACCTGCGCAGGCTGGTTGGCGATGAAAAAGCGACGCGCGGCGTGGCCGTCAAAGGCCCTATCGTGCGCGACCGCCGCCTCAGCGCCCTGCTCCGTGCGGTCCATCAGGGTTCGCAGGAAGACGGCCCGGTGCTGCTGCGCCAGCAACATTATCTGGAATTCGCAGCGCGCCTGATGCAGCGCCACGCCGTGGATGGCCCCGTGGTACGCGAGCCAGGGAAGGAACATCGCGCCGTCGCCCTGACGCGCGATTACCTGGAACAGCGCCTCGACCAGCGCGTGCATCTGGATGAGGTGGCCGGCGCATCCGGCCTGCCGGTGTACCGGCTATATCGTGCCTTTTGCCGCGACATGGGCATGAGCCCGCACGAATTCCAGCGCCAGTCGCGCGTGCGCCGTGCGATACGGCTGATGCGCCTGGGCCGTCCGCTGTCCGAGATCGCCGCCGATTGCGGCTTCACCGACCAGGCCCACATGAACCGCAGCTTCCGCCGCATCATGGGATTCACGCCCGGCGCCTACCGCACGGCGGTGAACGCCGGCTGAGGGCTTACTTCAGCAAGGCGAGATTGCCGACCAGCTTGCCGACCGTTTTCTTCGGGCCATACAGCGACACGCCGACATAGCGCAATTCCTCTTCCCTTACCCGCGCCACGGCATCGATGAATGCCTGGTAATCCGTGGTCTGCTGCCCCTGCACCGGGAAATCCACCACGTCACAGCCGGCCTGCACTGCCTTGGCGCGCAGCCCGGCCAGGGCCTCCGAGGGCGCCGACAGCACCGCGATCCCGATCGGAATCAGGCCCGGATGGCTGGCGCCTGAAGCATCCACCAGCGGCGCGCCGACCAGTTCCGGATGGCGCTGCCCGATGGTCAGCGCGATCACCGCCGCGGCATTGGCGGCCTTGCCGCCGGCCAGCGCCGCATCGATCACGACCACGCAGCGTTTGGTATTGATCGCATCTTCGGCTGCGGCCGCGGCCGCCGCACCGGCTTGTGCCATGGTTTCCTGCACGTTCATTGAAACTCCTCTTCAGATGGAAAGCGAGGAGTCTAGCGATGGCAGATCGCATGGTCTTGTACCGTATTGCAGGTCGCCTGAACCGGTTAAAAACATTCACCGGCAAGCCCGGCGGGAAAACGCGATAATACAAGGCATCGTCTACTGAATACACATCGACGGCCGACCACGGCCGCACCCAACCGACCAACGCCACAGGAGACCCTATGTCAGCCCGCCCAGCCTTCGCCCGCAGCGTCCCCCATCCCGGCCAGCCCGATCCCGTTCGCATCGTCACGCTCGAAGGCGAGGCCATGCGTCTGGAGTTCACGCTGGAAGCCGGCCTCAGCCTGCGCGACGCCATGAGTATCCCGCTCGCCAAGGCCGGACTGGACGGCGGTACCGTGCGCTTCGAAAACCTGCGCATCGCGCCGCTGCACTTCCTGATGCCGGCGCTGGCGGTGGACGACCAGCATGCCGCCTTTTACAGCGATCCCCATGCGATGGAAGAAGGCGCCGTGATCGAATATGCCTGCGCCACCTACGGCCGCAAGGACGGCGAGCCCTTCGTGCACTGCCACGCCGTCTGGCGCGGCCGCGATGGCCAACGCCAGGGCGGCCACCTGATGATGGACAAGACCATCGTGGCCGAGGCCGCCCCGGCGCGCGCCTGGGGCGTGCACGACGCCACCATGGCCACGCGCTACGATCCGGAAACCAATTTCACCCTGTTCCACCCCACCCGCCTGAACGAAGCCACGTCCGCCCCGTCCGGCAAGCGCGTGGTGCTGGCGCGCATCCGCCCGGATGAAGACCTGACCATGGCGGTTGAGCAGGCCTGCCGTTCCCATGGTATCGCCGACGCCATCGTGCGCGGCAGCGTGGGCAGCATCATCGGCGCCGATTTCGAGGATGGCCGGGTGCTGGAAGATCGCGCCACCGAGATCCTGATCCGCTCGGGCGAAGTCGAAGACGGCCGCGCGCGGCTGGAAATCGGCCTGATCAATCCCGAAGGCAAGGTATGCGAAGGCGTGCTGGCGCGCGGCCGCAACCCGGTGCTGATCTGCTTCGAACTGGTGGTCGAAGAGCAATAAGCGTCAGCCGGATCGCCACAGACGACTCCCCAAAATCGGGATAGGGGCGGCCAGAACCTGGCCGATCCCCTCCCACACCACCCGGCGTGCGGGTCCGCACCGGGCGGTTCGAGTCGTTGAGGTCAACAGAGCCGAGGTACCCCAAGCCGGTCGAAGTAGGC
>WNDX01000159.1 GCA_009914615.1 Herbaspirillum frisingense | reverse complement strand
TGACCGTGGTAGCCAATACTGCTCGCGCGAGCACCGCGCCCTGTTGGAGCAATACGCTTTGATCGCCAGCATGAGTGCCAGAGGCAACTGCTACGACAACGCAGCAATGGAGAGTTGGAACCACAGTCTGAAGGTCGAGGCCATCCATGGTGAACACCTCGCCACACGGGAGCAGGCCAAGGCTCATGTGTTTGACTACATTGAGGTTGACTACAATCGGATCCGGCTGCACTCGACCCTGGGCTACCTCAGCCCAGAGCAGTACGAGCTGGCCAATGTCGCTTAGATAGGTGTCCGTAAATCAGGGGCAAGATCAGACATCGCCCACGCTCATGCACGAATGACAAGGAGAGATGAAAACCCGAAAGGCGCCGGCGTTCAAAAATGCGCACCGCAGCACGTCGGGAAGTCGCGCCACATCTTGGATCTCGATGGATTTTCAATGCTCAATCGACGAATATTGCGCGTTCGCCGAATGACAGGGATTGGCGCTGAATGACGCGGACCGGCAATCTTTGACGAGGAATGAAACGGGAATCCGCACACCAGGCCGGCGCCCCCCCCCCGACTCCTCAGGCAGCCAGCACGGGGGCCCGGCAATCACCAGGTCACCAGTAGTCTTCCGTCACGAACTGCCCGCCGCCGGTGCGGCGCAGCGGCGTCATGCCGCGTTCGCGCAGGATGTCGCGCACCTCGGTGACCATTTCCGGATTGCCGCAGGCCATGACGCGCGATGCCTCGACGCTCATCTCCAGCCCCGCGGCCTTTTCCAGGCCGCCGTCGCGCAGCAGCGCGGTGATGCGCCCCAACAGCAGGCCATCGCCGGCCTGTACCGCGTCGTCGCGCGTGACCGAGCGCAGGACGTGCAGCCTGGCGGGCAGGTTCTGCACCTGTGCCTGCCGGCGCAGCGCCTCGAACTTGTCGGCGTAGGTCAGCTCCTCACGGTGGCGCACGCAATGCACCACCACCAGTTGCTCGAACTGTTGCCACACCTCCGGCTGCTGCAGGATGGAAATGTAAGGACCGAGCCCGGTGCCGGTGGCCAGCATCCACAACTGCTTGCCGTCGGTGAAACGGTCGGCGGTCATGAAGCCGTAGCTGAGCTTTTCCACCCAGACCGGGTCGCCCGGCTGCATCGCGTCCAGGCGGGTGGTGAATTTGCCGCCGGGGACGACGATGGCGTAGTACTCCAGTTCGTCTTCGGTCTCGGCCGAGGTGATGGAATAGGCACGCGAGACGATCTCGCCGTCCACTTCCAGCCCCAGGCGGGCAAACTGGCCGGCGGTGAAGCGGTAACCTGCCGGACGGGTGGTGCGGAAGGTCAGCAGCTTGTCGGTCCAGCGATGCACCGACAGCAGGCGTTCGCAACTGGCTTTTTCCGAATAGACGTCAACACTCACCCTTCTCTCCTTGCTGCATACTGATTGGCAATCCGGCGCGCCGCGCCGGCTGAAACTGCACGCTTGCGCGCGCCGCATGATCTTCCGGTATTGCGCCGCGGGGCATTACAATGACGCCATTGGATTAATCCGGCGGGAATGCGCCCGCCCGCGTGGGGCCGGCTACGCAACCGCGGACGCCCGCCCTGCCGCATGCGCCGGCCAGGAACTATCCGCGCCGCGAACGGGTCAGGCATGGTGGCATGCGCCGCCCAGACCGTCATCCTACCCGACTTGCCCGGGCGCCGCTGCCCAGGGCGCGTCCGGCTGGCCGCTTCAACCGACAACAAGTGACTCAATGAATTGGACCCGCAGCCTGGCCATCGTCTTTCTCTGGTGCGCCGCCGACACAGCCTACGCCGCTTACAAGGTGGACATCGAAGCGCCCAAGCCGGTGCACTCGCTGCTGAAGGATTTCCTGGATATCTCCCGCTACCAGGAGCGCGACGACATCAGCGATGAACAATTGAAGTTCATGATGGACACCGTCGGCGACCAGGTGCGCGAGCTGACCTCGACCGAGGGCTATTTCTCGCCCACCACCAAGGTGGACGCCAAGACCGAACGCAGCAGCGACGGCAAGGAAGAGGTCAAGCACGTCACCATCACGGTCGATCCCGGCCCGCGCACCGAGATTGCCTCGGCCGACATCGCCGTCACCGGCGTGGCGCAGCAGCAGGATGCCGACCGCATCGCGCAGATCCGCGACGACTGGTCGCTGCCGGTCGGCAAGCCGTTCCGCCAGGAAGACTGGGACAAGGCCAAGAACGCCGGCCTGGAAAAGCTGCAGCAAAAGAAGTATGCCGCCGCCCGCATCGCCGAGTCGGAGGCGCGCGTGGATCCGGAAGAACGCAAGGCCGATCTCTCGGTGCGCTACGACAGCGGCCCCGCCTTCACGCTGGGCCCGCTGCAGATCACCGGCACCCGCCGCTATCCGGAAGCGATCATCCACAACGTCAACCCGCTCAACGTCGGCGAGCCTTACGACGTCGATCGCCTGCTGGCCCTGCAGCGCCAGATCCAGAACACGCCGTATTTCTCCAACGCCATCGTCGGCATCGACGACGACCCGGAGCATCCGGACATGTCGCCGGTCAAGGTGCAGGTCACCGAGTTCCCGACCCAGCGCGTGCGTGCCGGCGTGGGCTACGGCACCGATACCGGTGCCCAGCTGGAAGGCCGCTATTCGCACTACAACGTGTTCAACAAAGCCTATGTGTTCGACAGCCAGTTGCGGCTGGAACAGAAGCGCCAGTACGGCCTGCTGTCGCTGGCCATGCCGCCGGACGGCAAGTCCTTCGTCAACAGCATCAATACCTCCTACGACCGCACCACGCTGGAAGGCATCGACCTGCGCAGCCAGCAGCTGGGCTTCAAGCGCGCCCGCACCGGCGAGTTCTACGACACCACCTATTCGCTCACCTACTACCGCGACGAGCTGACCCAGGAAGACGGCGCCACCGTGCCGGCCAACACCATCGTCACGCCCGGCAAGCATCGCGCGCTGGTGCCGGGCTTCGCCTGGTCACGCCGCAACGTGGACAACCCGATCTTCCCGCGCAAGGGCAACCTGCTCACGCTGGAAGCCGGCTTCGCCGTCAAGGGCGTGATGACCGACCAGAGTTTCGGCCGCCTGTATGGTCGCTTCAAGCAGTTCGTGCCGGTCGGCCGGCGCGACATCGTGGTGCTGCGCACCGAGCTGGGCGGCGTGTTCACGGCCGGCCGCGCCGGTTCGGTGCCGGCCTCGCTGCTGTTTCGCACCGGCGGCAACGATTCGGTGCGCGGTTACAGCTACCAGAGCATCGGCAACGAACAGAACGGCACCGTCTATCCGACCAAGTACCTGGCCGTGGGCAGCTCGGAATACCAGCGCTGGTTCACCGAGAACTGGGGCGCGGCCGTGTTCTACGACATCGGCGCGGCCGCCGACAACTGGAACAACAAGACCTTCTACCACGGCGTCGGCGCCGGCGCCCGCTGGCGCAGCCCGGTCGGCACGCTCAACCTGGACCTGGCCTATGGCGTGCAGAAGCGCCAGATACGGCCGCACGTCTCGCTGGGCATCGCCTTCTGAGCATGGCAGGCATGACGAGGACCACGACACCGTGAAACCGATTCTGAACGACAAGTACGCATGAGCGACCCGCATCAACCAGACCAGGATACCCCCACCCCGCCACGTCCCGAGGCCGGCCGGCGCCGCGCCGGACGCGGCCGCAGGATCGTGCTGTGGTCGGGCGGCACGGTGGCCGTGCTGGCGCTGGCCGCAGCCGGCGCCGCGGTGGTCGCGGTCAAGACCGAAAGCGGCGCGCGCCTGCTGTGGAACACCGCCGTCAGCGCGCTGGGCGGCAAGCTCTCGGGCCAGCTGCTGGGCGGCACCGTCGCCGACGGCCTGCGCCTGCGCGCGCTGCACTATCGGGACGACAAGCGCATCCTCGACATCGACAGCATCGATGCCAGTTGGCATCTGTCGCTGACGCAGCGCAAGCTCAGCGTGCGCTACCTGCGCGTGGGCACGGTGCAGCTGAATCAGCAGCCTTCACCGCCCGAGCCCAGCACCATGCCGGCTTCGCTGGAGATCCCGCTGGCGCTGGAGATCGGCGAGGTGGCGCTGGGCAGGCTCAGCTTCACGCAAGGCACCTCCACCACCGAGCTGGCCAAGCTCAAACTGCACGGCACCTCCGACGGCGTGCAGCACACGCTGGTGCTGGACAGCCTGACCACGCCCTACGGCGATGCCACCGCCCTGCTGCACCTGAACGGCAGGCAGCCCTTCGCCATCGGCGGCGGACTGGAACTGTCGGGCCAATACAAGAACGCCAGCCTGCAGGAAAAATACCAACTCGCGGCGCAGCTCTCGGGCTCGCTGCAGGAGCTGGGCATCGCGCTCAAGGCCAGCGGCGACAAGCTCAACGGGTCGGCCGACGTCGCCGCCACGCCGTTCGCGCCGGTGCCGCTGAAAAGCGCAAGGATCGACCTGCAACACATCAACCCGCAAGCCTTCAGCGCAGGCGCGCCGCAGGCCGACCTGCGGGTGCGCGCCGACCTGGCGCCGGTGCCGGGCGCTACCGATGCGGCCATGAAGGTGGCCGGCAAGATCGAGATCGACAATGCCAAACCCGGCAGCATCGACCAGCAGCTGCTGCCGCTGCTTTCGGCCCGCGCCGACCTGGAACTGGATCTGCAGCAGCAGAAGCTGGCCAATCTCGACGTGCGCCTGCCCAGGAATGCGCGCATCGAAGGCGGCGGCGAATTCCGTCCCGGCAGCGACGAGGCGGGCAAGCGGCAAGACATGGGCGGCCAGTTCAAGCTGCGCATCGCCGGCCTCGATCTCAACCAGATCCATCGCCAACTGAAGCCCACGCAACTGGCCGGCCCGCTGGAGGTGACGCTGGCGCCCGGCGCCCAGCAGATCAGGCTGGCGCTGGACGACCGCGAACTCAAACTGCGCGTGGACGGCACCGTCGGCGCCGAACAGGTGGAATTGCATCAGGCCCAATTGAGCGCCGGCAAGTCGCGCGTGGAAGCGGCCGGCACGCTGAAGACCGTGGGCGCAATGGATTACGCGTTCAAAGGCAAGCTGGTGGACTTCGATCCCACCGCTGTGCTGCATGCCGTGGCCCCGGAGAACAAGCCGGCCGGGAAACGCAAGCCCGCTGCCGCCGCCAAGCCGGTGCCGGCCAGGATCAACATGGACTTCGACGCCGCCGGCGCGATCTCACCCGAGCTGCGCCTGAAGCTGGCCTTCGCGGTGCATGACAGCACCTACGGCGAGCTGCCCATGAGCGGGCGCGGCAACATCAACCTGGCCGGCATGCGGCTCCTGCCCAGCAAGGCCAACCTGCAAGTCGCCGGCAATACGGTCGATCTCGACGGCAGCTTCGGCGCCCCCTCGGATCGCCTCAACCTGAAGATAGACGCGCCCCAGTTGCAACGTCTGGGCTATGGCCTGTCGGGCCTGCTGCGCCTGGACGGCCAACTCACCGGCACGCAACAGCGCCCCAACCTGCAAGCCTGCTACCAGGCCGAGCAGTTGGCCTTCGGCCCGCACAAGCTGCACCATCTGGCCGGCGAAGCGGACATCCGCAGCGACCTGGCAGCCGGCGTCGCCTCGCCCAACAACCGTCTGGCGCTGAAGCTGGAAGGCGACGGCTACAGCGGCCCGCAGGCCGAACTGGCCAGGCTGTCGCTGAACCTCAACGGCACCTACGCCGACCATACGCTGGACCTGCGCACCAACGGCAAGCTGATGGATCACCCGCTGGACCTGTCCTTCGGCGCGCACGGCAAGATCACCGAAAAGACCAAGGGCAACTACGGCTGGGCCGGCACCATCGGCAAACTGGAGAACAAGGGTTTCCCGCGCATCGCCATGGCCAGCCCGCTGACGCTGGACGCCTCGGCCGAGGCCATCGAAGCCGGCAGCACGCGCATCGAGATCGACCGCATGGCGATCGAATTGCAGCGCCTGTCCTATCGCCAGGGCCGCATCGCCTCGGCCGGCCAGGCACGCGCGCTGGACATCGGCCGCCTGCTGGAGATCGCGCAGGAATTCACCGGCACGCCGCCGCCGGTCAAGACCGACCTGGTGCTGGACAGCGACTGGGACTTCTCGTTGGCCGAAAACGCCAGCGGCCACCTGCAGATCGCGCGCAAGTCAGGCGACGTGCGGGTGACCACCAGCAATGGCGAGGCCGTGCTGGGGCTGTCCGAACTGAAGCTGCGCAGCGACTTCCAGGGCCAGCAGATGCGCGTGGTCGGCCGCGTCAACGCCGCCCGCGTGGGCACCATCGACCTGGGCGGCGAGATCGGCTTGCAGCGCGTGGACAATCTGCTGACCCTGGCCGAGAATTCGCCGCTGAACCTGAAGGCGCGCCTGGACGTGCCCGAGCTGAAACGCGTGGGCGACCTGATCGGCCCGCAGGTGAGCCTGAACGGCAAGCTGGCCGCCGACCTGAGCGCTGCCGGCACGCTCGGCCAGCCCAAGCTGTCGGGCGCGGTCAACGGCGACAACCTGGCCGTGACCCAGTTCGACCAGGGCATCCAACTGAAGGACGGCGTGGTGCGCATCGTCATGGACAGCAACGTGATCGACCTGCGCCAGATCGAATTCCACGGCGGCAGGGGCACGCTGCGCGCCGCCGGCAAGGTGCAACTGGGCGCCGAGAATCCCGACCTGAACGCCACCATCACGGCCGACCATCTGGAACTGTTCGCCAGCCCGGACCGCCAGTTGATGCTCTCCGGCGAAGGCAAGATCGCCAACGTCAACGAACAGTTGCGCATCGACGGCAAATTCACCGTGGACAAGGCCTTGTTCGACCTGCCCAAGAGCAGCGCGCCCAAGCTGGGCGACGACGTGGTGGTAGTGCGGCGCGACGGCAAGAACAAGGTCGGCGCGACCGCCTCTTCCAAGGAAAAGCTGCAGGCCGCCACCGAGAAGCCGGCCAGCAAGTTCGCGCCGGTGATGAACATCGCCGTTGACCTGGGCAATGACTTCCGCTTCCGTGGCAGCGGCGCCGACCTGCGCCTGCGCGGCGACATGACCGTGCGCAGCGAACCGCTCTCGCCGCTGCGCGCCACCGGCACCATCAACGTCGCCGAGGGCACCTATGAAGCCTTCGGCACCAAGCTCAACATCGAGCGCGGCATCATCAACTTCCAGGGGCCGATCGCCAACCCCAACATCAATATCCTGGCCATGCGCCGCAACCAGGACGTGGAAGCCGGGGTCTCGGTCACCGGCAACGCCAACCAGCCGCGCGTGCAGCTGGTTTCCGAACCCAACGTGCCGGACGACGAAAAGCTTTCATGGATGATGTTCGGCCACGGTAGCGACAGTTCCAGCATCGGCCAGCGCAGCGCCAGCAGCCAGGCGCTGGCTTTGGTGGGCAACATGGGCGGCAAGCGCATCGCCAAGGACATCGGGCTGGATCAGTTCAGCATCGGCTCCAGCGAATCGGGCCTGACCGACGACCAGGTGGTCAACCTGGGCAAGGCCATCACCGAGAAGATCACGCTGGGCTATGAACAAAGCCTGCAAGGCGCCGCCAGCGTGGCCAAGGCCACCTGGCAGATTTCGCGACGCTGGTCGGTGGTGGCGCGAGCCGGGACGATCAACGGTCTGAACATCCTGTTCAGCCGGCGTTATGACTAAGGTCTGAGGTGCCGCGCCAGGGCGCGCCGGATCAGGCCGCGCCCCAGCCCAGGGCGGCGGCTTCCTGGCTGGTCAGCAGCCGGTTGCGCATGGCGGCGGGAATATGATGGGCGTCTTCATCGTTGACGCGATAGACGCGCGCATCGGAGCCGGGATGCATGCCCAACTGCCGCGCGCGTTCGACGGCGGCGTTCATGTCCGCCGCCTCAAGGATGGCATGTCCGAGCAAGCGCGCCGGCTCCGCCCCGCTCTCGGCGAAGGCCAGCCAGAAGCAGTGTCGCGGCAGCGCCTGCGCCTCATCTTCGACCGTATCGCCAAACCTGGCGGCGACGATGGCGCGCAACGCCGCTTCCACCGGCGTGGCGCCATTGCCCCAGGGCGCGGCGTCATGGCCGGCCAGCTCGGCGGCCCAGCGGCCGCCGCTTTCAAAGACATCGACCCGATACCGTTCGATCAGCGCGTTGCTGATCACGGCATCCTGCGTCGGTGAATAAGGCTGGCCCTGTGCCGCGCCGGCGTCAGGGCCGCGCAGGCAAGCACCGCCGACACGGGTGGCATCCAGGTTCTCGGCCCTGGCCACCCAGAAATCCAGGTGCATGCCGGCGAGGTCGTTGACGTAAATGGTGGCCATGGTGGGGAATGTGGCGGAATGTTGAACAGGAAGGCGCGCATTGTACCGTGGCGCGGCGTCGGTTCAATCGCAGCGGCGCAGCGCCACGCAGGCGCACCTACACAACACAGCAGCATGTCGCAGCCATCCTGGATCGGCAACCGCCCTCGCCCCAGCGCGCCATGCAACTCAGTCCTTCCACTCCCGTACGATCTGGGCCAACTCTTCGCGCATCATCTTGCGTGCCTTCAGGATACGCACCAGCTCGCCCTTGGAAACCGGCGTGTCGTCCATCAGCTGCTTCAGGTCTTCTTTCTTGACGGTCTCGCCCCATATCGGGTCGATCAGATTCTGCTTGTCCGAAACGATCTTCTCGGCCTCGAACCCACCCTTCACATTGACATAGACGATATAGCGGGTATGCCCTTCCGGGAAGGAATAGTCCTTGTACATGGGCGTACCGACCGGCAGCATGTGGTAGTACCTGGTCTCGCCCTCGGCATGGATGAGCAAGGGTTCGGCCAGCTTCAGGTACCCGGTGTTCGACATATGCAACGCTCCTAACTTTTGCGCCATGGCGCCAGCCGCGAACGCTGCGCCGAGCGCAAGCGCCAATAAGACAATACGGGAAATTTTCACTTGTTAGCCTCGTAACTTTGCACCGCTTTGGGTTTTCTCGCCGTGGTCCCGCTCAGCATGGCCTGCAGCTCGACCGGCATGAAGATGTGGCCCGGCCAGCCCCTGGCCGACACGATGCCGCGCTCTATCATGCTCAATCCACGGCCATCCTGATACTTTTTCCAGTCGGTGTCGAGATCGGGCATGGCGACCTTGGCGGCATCGACGCTGAGCGTCGTGCAGTTGGGGCCGAGCGCGTAATAGTCATCGATGACATACGACGCCTTCACCTTGCCCGCGCTGTTGGGCTTCTTGCTGGCGATCTTGCCTTCATAAAATTGATTGATTTTCTCCGCCTGCTCCTCGGACACCTCATACAGAAATCCGGTGGTCTTGCGCTTCAGCGAATTCTCTTCGGCGATATAGGAATCGAAACTGGTCCAGATGTTGAGGATGCCCTCGCCTTCCGAGTTGCCCACGCCCCAGGTCTTGCCATCGCGGCCGTAGTCGTAGATGCGCTCGCCGCTCTGGGTGATGACCCGAAGCGCAGTGTGCCCGTAGGGGTGGTCGGCATAGAGGCCGCCCACCAACGCTTTTATCGACGCGGTCTGCACCTGAATCGTGGTGCGCTGGTTGGTGTTGATCTTGACGCCCTGCTTGGCCTGCGCCTGGGGCACGTTCATGGTCGTCATGCGCCCGTCGAGAGGGTGTATCCCTGCTCGGGAAAGTTGACCGTGCAGGCGCCGGCCTTGACCGGCTCGATCCTGGCGTAACTGCTGGCATCCAGGATGCCTTGGATTCATCCTGGCATAGTCGGGCGAAACGGCTTGGCGCTCGGCGGCTCCAAAATTATTGGAACTTGGTGCAAATAATATGAAAAAGTTGCACTACTTCATTACAAGCAGCGGGGAAATGCAAAAAGCCCGCACGAAGCGGGCTTTTTGTTTGCGCCGGGGCGCGTCGTATCGGCGGATCAGTAGGTCAGCGTGACGGTCACGGTATCCGAGTAAGCGCCGGCCAGCGGTGTTTGCGAGGCAGCGATCTGGCCATACACGGTCAGCGTTTGCAGCAGGCCCGAGCCAGTGCCGGTCTGGGTA
>WNDX01000158.1 GCA_009914615.1 Herbaspirillum frisingense | reverse complement strand
GTTTGACTACATTGAGGTTGACTACAATCGGATCCGGCTGCACTCGACCCTGGGCTACCTCAGCCCAGAGCAGTACGAGCTGGCCAATGTCGCTTAGATAGGTGTCCGTAAATCAGGGGCAAGATCACCGTGCTTTCCCTCCGCCATCCCCCGCCGGGCGGGGCGCTTCCTTATAGCCCCGTATAATCGCGCCATGCAATCCGCCTATACATCCTCCATCCCGTCGTCCTTCGCCGGCTCGCCCGCGGCCGGCGCCTTGCCCCAGCATCAATTGCTGTCGCGCCTGTTCTGGCTGCGCTGGGCCACCATCGCCGGTGAGTTGCTGGTGCTGGCGGGGGCGCATTTCTGGCTGGAGATCGCCTTGCCGCTGCCGGCCCTGCTGGCGCTGATCGGCGTGCAGGCGCTGATCAATGGCGCGACCTGGGCGCGCATGCGCTGGGCGCATGCGGCCGGACAGCCCGAGCTGTTCCTGCAATTGCTGCTCGACCTGGTGGTGCTGACGGCCTTGCTGTATCTCTCCGGCGGCGCCACCAATCCCTTTGTTTCCTTCTACCTGCCGGCGCTGGCGGCGGGGGCGGCGACGCTGGCCTGGCCGTATGCGCTGGTGCTGGCCGCCTGCGCACTGGGCGGGTATTCGGGGTTGGTCTATTTCTACCAGCCGCTGCATATGCACGACCAGGACCAGGCCATGGCCTATCACCTGGCCGGGATGTGGATCAATTTCTCGATTTCGGCGTTGCTGATCACCTGGTTCGTCACCCGCATCGCTGCTGCCGTGCGGTCGCGCGACGGCCAGCTGGCGCAGGCGCGCGAGCGCCAGTTGCAGAGCCAGCGTATCCTGGCGCTGGGCACGCAGGCCGCAGGCGCGGCGCATGCGCTCAACACGCCGCTGTCGACGGTGGCGGTGATTGCCGGCGAATTGCGGCGCGACATGGCGAACAATCCTGCGCTGGCGCTCTACGAAGAGGATCTGCGCATCGTCGAGGAGCAGATCGCGGTCTGCAAGGCGGCGCTGGACAGCATGCGGCTGGACGCCGACGCGCAAGGCCGGGCCGATCAGTCCGCGGCCCTGGCGCCGTGGCTGGCGACGCTGCTCGACGGCTGGCGCTTGCGCCATCCGGCCGTACTGCTGGCGACCGATCTGCGGCAAGAAGGCTTGAGCGCCGGCCAACTGCAGGACTTGTCGCAGATCCTGCTCACGCTGCTCGACAATGCCGCGCATGCGGTCAAGGGGCGTGGTCATGAGGGCGAAGTGCGTTTCGCCTTGTTCGCGGCAGAAGACGGCACGATGCTGAAGGATGGCCAAAAGACGGCTATTATCCGTATCTCAGACAACGGCTGCGGCATCGCGCCCGAGCTATTGCAGCGACTGGGCCATGCGCCGGTTGCCAGCAATTCAGGCGGCGCGGGCATCGGCCTGATGCTGGCTTTCGCCGCCGCCGCGCACATGGGCGGCAAGCTGCGCCTGCAGTCGGCGCCGGGCGAGGGCGCCGTGGCCGAGCTGCAGTTTCCGGTTTCCTGATCCACTATCGATTTGATGAGCTGACATCGCCATGAGCGCCGCTTTCCTGATTCTCGACGACAACGATGTATTTGCCGGCACGCTGGCCCGCTCGCTGGCGCGCCGCGGTTTCCGCGCGACCGTGGCGCATAGCGGTGAAGAGGCGCTGGAGGCGGCGCGCAAGGAAAGCTTCGATTACGCCACCATCGACCTGCAGCTGGAAAAAGACTCCGGCCTGCAATGGATTTCGCCGCTGCGCCAGGCATTGCCGCGCGCGCGGCTGTTGGTGCTGACCGGCTACGCCAGCATCGCCACCACGGTGCAGGCGATCAAGTCGGGCGCCGACAATTACCTGGCCAAGCCGGCCAACGTCGATTCCATCCTCTCGGCGCTGGCGCACGCGGCCGACGACGGGCAGGCCGCCGAAGCCGCCTTGCCGCCCGAGGACGCCACGCCGCTGTCGCTGGATCGCCTGGAATGGGAGCACATCCAGCGCGTGCTGGTCGAGCACCAGGGCAATATTTCCTCGACCGCGCGCGTACTCAACATGCATCGCCGCACGCTGCAGCGCAAGCTGGCCAAGCGGCCGGTGGCCAAGTAAGCCCAGCCGCCCAGCCGCCCGCAAGGGCAAGCAGGGGCGACACCCGCGGCGCATCGCTTTACAATAGCGGCCATGTATATCGATTCCCATTGCCACATCAATTTCCCCGACCTCGCCGCGCGCCTGCCTGAGATTTTCGGCAAGATGGCCGAAAACCAGGTCAGCCACGCGCTGTGCGTGTCGGTGGATCTGCCTGATTTCCCGCAAGTGCTGGCCCTGGCCGAGCAATATCCCAACGTCTATGCCTCGGTCGGCGTCCATCCCGACTACGAAGACACGCAAGAACCCGACGTCGAGCAACTGGTGAAGCTGGCGGACCACCCGCGCATCGTCGCCATCGGCGAGACCGGGCTCGACTATTACCGCCTGCAGGGCGACCTGGAGTGGCAGCGCGAGCGCTTCCGTACCCATATCCGCGCCTCGCGCCGCACCGGCAAGCCGTTGATCATCCATACCCGTTCGGCCTCGGAAGACACCATCCGCATTCTGCGGGAAGAGGGCGCCAGTCCTGACGCCGGCGGCGCGGCAGGGGTGATGCATTGCTTCACCGAGTCGCAGGAAGTGGCCGATGCGGCCATCGCGCTGGGCTTCTACATTTCCTTCTCCGGCATCGTCACCTTCAAGTCCGCCAAGGATTTGCAGCAGGTGGCGCGCACCATCCCGCTGGAGCGCATGCTGATCGAGACCGATTCTCCCTACCTGGCGCCGGTGCCGTTCCGCGGCAAGACCAACGAGCCGGGCTACGTGCGCCACGTCGGCGAATTCATCGCCGATCTGCGCGGCATCCCGGCCGCCGAAGTGGCGTGCCAGACCTCTGACAATTTCTTCAAGCTGTTCGGAATCGCACCATGAGTTCTTTGCTGGAAAAGATCCGCTCCCGTTTTGGCGGCCTGGGCCGCGTATTGCTGTACACCTCGCTGTTGCTGCCGGGCGCGGCGCGCGCAGGCGCCTATGAGGAATATTTCCAGGCGATCCGCATGGACAACGTCTATTTCCTCAAGCAACTCATGCAGCGCGGCATGGGCCCCAACCTGATCGAACCCAAGCGCGGCTATACCGGCCTGATGCTGTCCATCCGCGAGGATTCCATGCAGGCTTTCGACCTGCTGGTGAACGCGCCCGACGTCAACCTGGAAGCCCAGGCCACCAACGGCGACACGCCGCTGATGCTGGCCGCGTTCTACGGCAATGTCCCGGTGGTGAAGCTGCTGCTGTCGCGCGAGGTGGAGGTCAATCGCCAGGGGTGGGCGCCTTTGCACTATGCCGCGATCAACGGATCTTCCGAGATCGTCAAGCTGCTGCTGGATGCCTCTGCGTATATCGACGCCGAGTCGCCCGATGAACAGATGACGCCGGTCATGCTGGCGGCCATGCGCGGGCGCGTGGCGGCGGTGTAGGTGTTGCGCGATGGCGGCGCGGATCTGACGCTGAAGAACAAGGATGGCCTGACTGCGATGGATCTGGCGCAGCGTTATGGCCAGGAGGGCGTGGTGGAGGTGTTGAAGGCCAAGCCGCGGCAGTGATGGCGCGGTTCCTGTGCGTCGGATCACCGCCAGGCTTGCGGCAGATGGTAAGCCCAACCGGCAGCCATGAAAAAATCCCGGACGCCGCGAGGCGATCCGGAATTTTTCATGGGCAGGCCAGCCGGTTCACGGCACCAGGATCTGGCGACCCACATCCTTGATGTCCTTGGTGCCGGTCAGCGCCATGCTCACGTCCAGCTCCTTGCGCAGGATTTCCAGCATCTGCGACACGCCTTCGCCGCCCATGGCGCCCAGGCTGTACAGGAACGCGCGGCCGATCATGGTGCCCTTGGCGCCCAGCGCCACGGCCTTCAGGACGTCCTGACCGGTGCGGATGCCGCCGTCGAACCAGACTTCGATCTGGTCGCCGACCGCCTCGGCGATGGCCGGCAGCGCTTCGATCGAGGACATCGCGCCGTCCAGCTGGCGGCCGCCATGGTTGGAGACGACGATGGCGTCGGCGCCGGACTGCACGGCCAGCTTGGCGTCTTCCACGTCCAGGATGCCCTTCAGGATGAGCTTGCCGCCCCATTGTTCCTTGATCCAGGCCACGTCGTCCCAGTTCAGGGTCGGGTCGAACTGGCTGGCGGTCCATTTCGACAGCGTCTGCACGCCGCCGGCGCCTTCGCCGCCTTTGATGTGGCCGGCCAGGTTGCCGAAGGTCTTGCGGCCACCCAGTGCGCGCAGCGCCCAGCCCGGCTTGCCGGCCAGATCCAGCAGGGTATCCAGGGTCAGCTTGGGCGGCACCGACATGCCGTTCTTCAGATCCTTGTGGCGCTGGCCCAGGATCTGCAGATCCAGCGTCAGCACCAGCGCCGAGCACTTGGCGGCCTTGGCGCGGTCGATCAGCGACTTCACGAAGCCGCGGTCGCGCATCACGTAGAGCTGGAACCAGAACGGCTTCTTGGTGACGCTGGCAACGTCCTCGATGGAGCAGATGCTCATGGTGGACAGCGTGAAGGGGATGCCGAACTTCTCGGCGGCGATGGCGCCCAGCATTTCGCCGTTGGCCCATTGCATGCCGGTCAGGCCGGTCGGGGCGATCGCCACCGGCATGCTGACGTCGTGGCCGATCATGGTGGTGCGAGTGCTGCGTTCATCGACGTTGATCGCCACGCGCTGGCGCAGCTTCAGCGCGGCGAGGTCGTCGCTGTTGGCGCGATAGGTGCTTTCGGTGTACGAGCCGCTGTCAGCGTAGTCGTAGAAGGCCTTGGGAACCCGTTTCTTCGCCAGCAGGCGGAAGTCTTCGACACAGGTCATGACCGGCATATTGTTTTCTCCGTAAAAATGAAACGCGGCAGCTTGCCGCCGGGGGATTGATCGCGCATTTGTCGTGCGTGCTTTTATCTCATTGATCACGCTCGTCACGCTTGCCCTGCAGGCACGAACTGGAATCGGGACTGCTTCGAGTGTGACCGTATGCTAGATCATCGCGGCCATGGATGGGGTGAATCCATTTCCGCTTATCCATGAAAATTTTATATGAGGCGGTGTGGCCTGGATATGCAGCGCGCCCTTGGGTGGCTATCGTCCCGGCCAGATGAGTCTTGCCGTGTTGCTGTTTATTGCATCAGTCCGCCAGCGCCCTGGCGGCAGCCAGGCCGCTGCGCACCGCGCCTTCGAGCGTGGCCGGATAGTCGCCGGCCACATAATCGCCGGCCAGCGCCAGGCCCTCGGGCAGTCCGGCATTGGCCGGGCGCTCAAGCCCTGGCGTGCAGGAAAAGGTGGCGCGCTTCTCGGTCACCACCTTGCTCCATTGCGGATTTACCAACTCCGGACGGCCGAAGTCGGCAGCCAGTTGGGCGGCGATGCCGTGTTCCAGCGCGGCATGACCATCGGCGATGGCTTGGCCGGCCGCGCTCACCACCACGGCCAGCAAGCCGTTGTCGCCGCCCAGTTGGCCGCGGTCGAAGACGAACTGGCCCCAGGCGCGGCGTTCCGGATCGTCGGCCAGCGCGTAGAACGGATGCGGCAGGCGCACCGGCGCCGCGTATTGCAGATAGCAGGTGCTGATGGGTTCGTGTTGCAGCGCCCGCAGGGCGGCGGTGTCGGCAACGCCCTCCAGCAGTTGCGCCGCCGCGTCCGGTCCGGTGGCGACCGTGACGCCAGCAAATTCGCCCAGGCTTTCGCCCTGGCGATTCTCCAGCCGCCAGGTGCCCCCATCGCTACCGGGCGCCAAGCGCCCGACCGCGACGCCGGCATGTACCAGGCCGCCGCGTTTGGCGATGAAAGCCGCCGCGGCTTCGGGCAGCAGGGCGCTCAGATCAATGCGCGGGATCAGCATGTCGGATGCCGCGCGCCGGGCACCCAGGCTGTCGCGCAGCACGGTCAGGAAGACCTGCGCCGAGGCCCGCTCGGGCGGCGTGTTGAGGGCGGCGATGCACAGCGGATGCCACATCAGGCGCACCAGGCGCGGCGTCTGCTCATAACGTTCCAGCAGCTCGGTCACGCTGCAATCCTGATGCAGTTGCCAGCCCATCCAGCGCGCGGTGGTGGAAAAACGGACCAGCGCCATCTTGTCCTCCCGGCTCAGGCCCTTGGCGCGCAGCAGGGCGATCGCCACGTGCAGCGGCGCCGGCAGGCGCGGCGCCACAAAATCCATGCCTTCGGCGCCGGTCTCCAACGGGTAGCGCATTTGCAGCGGCAGTCGCAGCATGGCCTGTTCTGGCCGGACGCCGATCTGCTTCATCAGTTTCAGGGTCGCGCGATAGGCGCCCAGCAGGATGTGCTGGCCGTTGTCCAGCGCGCGACCGTCGATTTCCACGCGGCGCGCGCGCCCACCCAGCGTGCGGGAAGATTCGAACAGGCTGACGCGGTGGCCGGCCGTCGCCAGCGCCACCGCGGCAGCGCAGCCGGCCCAGCCGCCGCCGATCACGGCATGGTGGCGCGGAGCATTCATCGCGGGTAGCGGCGCGGCATCAGCCGAACACGTAGGTTTTCCAGGCCAGCCACAGCTTGCGGATGGGCGTGAGCGAGATGCGCTGGTTCAGGACGTGGTAGCCGTCGCGCTCGATCTCGTCGAGCAAGGTGCGGTAGATCGCCGCCATCATCAGACCCGGGCGCTGGGCGCGGCGGTCCTCCTTGGGCAGCAGGGCGAAGGCCTCGTCATAGACCGCCTGGGCGCGCTCCACCTGGAATTTCATCAGCGCCTCGAAACGTTCGCTGTGGCGGGCATTGAGGATGTCGGCGGCGGTCACGTTGAACTGTTGCAGTTCATTGACCGGCAGGTAGATGCGACCCTTGCGGCCATCCTCGCCGACGTCGCGGATGATATTGGTGAGCTGGAAGGCCAGGCCCAGCTTCTCGGCGAACAGCAGGGTATTGCCCTGCGTGTGGCCGAAAATACTGGCCGACAGGATGCCGACCACGCCGGCCACGTGCCAGCAATAGCGTTGCAGGCCGGGGTAATCGAGGTAGCGGCTCTGATCCAGATCCATTTCCATGCCGTCGATGATGGCTTGCAGGTGCTCGCCCTTGAGCTTGTAGACGGCCATGTGCGGGTGCAGCGCCTTGGTCACCGGATGGGTGGGATTCCCTTCCAGCATGGCGGCGATCTCCTTGCGCCACCACATCAGCTTGGTGCGGGCCACCATCGGATCCTCGATTTCATCGACGGTGTCGTCCACCTCGCGGCAGAAGGCGTACAGCGCCGTGATCGCGCGCCGGCGTTCCGGCGGCAGGAACAGGAAGCTGTAATAAAAGCTGGAACCGCTGGCGGCGGCCTTCTGCTGGCAGTATTCGTCTGGAGACATGGGTGGCGTGGCTGCGTTCGATGCGGAGGCTGGCGAAAGCCCGTTGCGGCGCCGGAACGGGCAAAGTCCGGCAAAGGCGCTATGCTAGCCGAGTGCGCACGGCAGGGCAAATCCGGCGGCGGCGAATCGTATTGCGGCAGTTTGCTTTGTCCATTAAGCTCAAGACATTCGATGCCCTGTGAAAATCGAAAAATATCAAAGACAGGGCAACGCCTGCCGATAACCTCGGTAACCGCGCCGGCAAACTGCGGATCATCGCGGTGGTGCGGCAGAAGGAGCGGCAAAGGGAGCGGCAAAAAGCGGAACACACCTGGAGGCTGGAGACGTCATGGACAGACTTGAAATCTTTCGCAATATCGCTTCGCAGGCGGGCCGGGGAGAGCTGGTATTCCCCGCCAACGTCAGCGCCTCGATGAAGCTGCAGCAGGCATTGTCGGATCCCGACTGCCACCTGGAACTGGCCGCCAAGCTGGTGATGGCCGAGCCGCTGGTATCGGCGCGCACCGTGGCCATCGCCAATTCGGCCGCCTACAACCGTTCCGGCGGCGACATCAACAATGTGCGCGCGGCCGTCATGCGCCTGGGCTTCCGCACCCTCAACACCATCACCACCTCGGTGATCGTGCGTCAGTTGGGGCGCACCATCGGCAACCCGGCGATGCGCATCAAGTCGGCGCAATTGTGGGAGCATTGCGCCCATGTCGCGGCTACCGCCTACGTATTGACCGCCAAGCTGACCAACGGCGACCCGGAAACCGCAATGTTCGCCGGCATCGTGCATGAGGTCGGTGGCTTCTACCTGCTGTCGCGCACGGATGAGTTTCCCGGCTTGCTGGAGGGCAGCACCGAGGACTGGGCGGAATACGGCGAAAAGATGATCGGCCGCGCCGTCCTGAAGAAGCTGGGCGTGCCGCAGCCGGTGGTGGACGCGATCGAGTCGCTCTGGCACGGCGTGCGCGTGCTGCCGCCGCAAACCATCGGCGATGTGCTGCTGCTGGCCAAGGAGCTGTCGCCGGTGCCGTCGCCGCTGCAACGCACCGTGGCTGAAGCGGGCATCGGCGGTGAGAATCTGGTGGACGACTATATCGGCGACCAGTCGCTGCGCGGCCTGCTGGACGATTCGGAAGAACAGATCCGTACGCTGACCGAAGCCTTGCTGGTTTGATAATTCCGCAGTAGTGCGCCCGGCGTCGGCATGCCGGGCGTCCCTCTTTACATTCTTGCCGCGCGCCAGGCCACCGCCAGCCAGTCGGCCTTGCCCAGCTTGGGCCGATGGCGGAAGATGTCGCCTTCGACGCCTTCGATGCGCTCCAGGATGCGCAATCCGCCCTGGATCACCAGCCGCAATTCCCAGCCTATCCGTCCCGGCAGGCGCTTCGCCAGCGGCGCGCCGGAAAGCATCAGGGCGCGCGCGCGCGCCGTCTGGAACCGTATCAACTGGCGCCAGCGTTCGTCGGCACGCGCTTCGGCGACGTCCTCTTCCTTGATCCCGAAACGTTCCAGATCTTCGAGCGGCAAGTAGATGCGCGCTTTTTGCCAGTCGATCGCCACGTCTTGCCAGAAATTGATCAATTGCAGGGCGCTGCAGATGGCGTCGGAATCGCGCAGGTTGTGGTCGGTCGGGGCTTCATACAAATGCAGCATCAGCGTGCCGATCGGATTGGCCGAGCGGCGGCAATAGTCGAGCAGATCTTCATAGCGGGCGTAGCGCGTGGTCACCACATCTTGCTTGAAGGCGGAGAGCAGGTCGCGTAACGGTTGCAGCGGAAGCCGGCGTTCGCGGATGGTCTGCTGCAAGCGCTGGAAGATGGGCGATGCGCAGGGTGCGCCGACGTCGATCAGGTCCAGTTGCGCCTCATAGGCCTGCAGCGCAGCCAGGCGCTCGGCGGGCAGGGCATCCCCCTCGTCGGCCAGGTCGTCGGCGCTGCGCGCGAAGGCGTAGATGGCCGTCACGGCGGGGCGCAGCCGGGCCGGCAGGAGCAGGGAGGCAACAGGGAAGTTTTCGTAGTGATCGACTGCCATGAAGGCGCTTTTCCGTTCGGTGCGGGGAATGGGGTGGCGACGGCCGATGTCGGCGGGCGCGGATGCGGTGATGTCGGCCGCGCAGCCCTGGCGCCGCAAAAATTCAGCCCGGATAGTAAAGGAAAAGCGCGGGGAGCGGATGGCGGATGTCTTCGGTGCGGACGCCTGACCGACCTCAGCCTGCCACCTCCAACTGGGCCGCGCCGCCGCAGCTCCGGGCTTGGCAGATATTGTAGCCGCTCTTGCCATTGCGTTTGGCGGAAGGAGATGCGCCTAGTCGAACTTGTCCTTGAGCAGGGCTTCGACGGTCGCGATGCGGGTTTCCACCGTGTCTAGCAAGGCCTGAGGCATGGTGCCGCCGGCGGCCAGCTGCGCTGCCAGCGAACGGGCGATGCCCATGGCGCCGACGGTAAACTGCTTGCCGTCCTTCGAGAGCACCGCCGCTGCGGTGAACAGCGTCGAGAACAGGATCTGGTCAGCGGTATTGTTCTCGATGAACTTGTTGAGCAGCGCGTGATGGCTTTGCTTGAGCGCGTCGAATTCTTCCTGGGTGGGCATGGTGGTTCCTGATGGGTGGGCGGGTGATTTCCCTGATGCTGGCATGTTCAGGCCAGGGAGGTTTGTGTTTTCAGGGGGAATCTGATGCGAGGGCGGGACTTGAATGCCCACGCAATCCAATAAAGGCGCGGATTGTAGCAGGTCTGCCATGCCGGAACGGTTGCCGGATCCAGGAAGCGCAGCCGATAGCGGCACGGCGCGGTCTGGGCCCGGCCGGCGCCAGGACAAATCACTAAGCGTGACGATTCAGGCCAATCAAGCGGCCATGCGGCAGGCATTGACGAGGCCCGGGATGCACGCGCAATTAGGTGAATAGCGCGACTATCTGTATACTGATAGTACTTACCAGCTGAGTAAGAGGCTGTTGCAAAATTAAATTTCGGGGCTGTTAACTTCCCCGACTTGATGTTAACTTCCTGTCTTGTTTTTCCTGACGGGATGCGATGCCTAAAGAACTTGTCGACGATGAATTGTGGTCACTCA